>JAFADM010000156.1 GCA_023424865.1 Bacillota bacterium
GCTGTCGGTAAGATAAGCATTTGAAATCGTGCAAACATGAATGTTTTTCTTAGCCAGCTCTTTACAGATTTTATCGGCACTAAGGCCGTCGGGAGGCATCAGCCATATAAAAAGGCCTTGTTTGGGAACATGGACGGATAGTCCCTCAAAGCACAGCTGGTTTAGAATGGATCTTGCTTTCAACATTTTGCGCTTATAGCAGCTGTTTATTTTTTTTATATGCTGATCGTACATACCGGATTTTATAAAGAAGTCAAGTGCTCCCTGAGGTATGTTGGAGGTGCTTATATCCATGAGATACTTTTGCCGGATAATGGCGTCCTGAAGAGATGCAGGCATAACCATTGCACCCAGACGGATCCCGGGTATAAAGACCTTGGAAAAGCTTCGGATATACACGGAAAGCCGTTCTGTATCGTAATAGTAAAGAGGAAGGCTTCGCTTGTTTCCACCTAAATCAGCCAGGTAATCGTCTTCAATCAGTACAACCCGGTAGCATCTGCAAAGTTCCACAAGCCTTTTCTTATCCTTCTCCTGCAAAGAATAGCCTGTTGGGTTATGATGCCTTGGAATAATATAAAATGCCTTTACAGGATGCTTTTTAAAGAGCTCCTCCAGCTGGGTCAAATTAATACCCTGGGCCTCTCGCGGGATACCCAAACATTCAATATTAAAATCTTTCGCTATCTCCAACGCACAGCTGTAAGTGGGAACTTCAACTAAAAGCTTGTCTTTGGACGGAGCCGGGAATAAGGCCTTTAAGGCAAGATAAATACCCTGCTGTGCTCCGTGGGTAACAAGAATCTGTGAGCTTGAAGTATAAATTCCATCCTGCTCAAGGCGTATCTTTAACGTTTCCCTTAAATCGTTTAAGCCAAGGGCCGTCTCATAATCAAAAAGATTTTTTTTGTATTTCTCAATACTTCGATTCATAGCATGAGTAAACGCCCTGTAGGGGATAACTGACGGATCGGGTTTGAGTGTATGAAAGTCGATGCCTGCTGGCAGAGGATGGCCTTCAGCATCCCCGGTACCGGCGTAATAAAAACCGCCCCTGGGCACGCAATAAAGAATATGTGCGTCTTCCAGGGCTTTACAGGCCTTATTTACAGTAATTTTATTAACAGAAAGCTTCTTGGATATTTCTCTGCAGCCCGGGATACGCCGGCCTTCTTTTATGCTGCCTTCAGAAAGCATTTGTAAAAGATGCGCTTTTACCAGTTCAACTTTATTCATGCCTGCACTTACCCCTCCCCAAAGCTTTGTGTCAATTCTCTGTAGTAGTACAGATTAAATATCGAATGTTTGAACTAGGTTTGTTAGCATTATATATTAAAATGAGTGAAAGAAAAAGAATTTCAGTAAAAGAGCAGAGGAATGAAAGCAGGGTGAATTTCAAGTGGTAAAGCTGGAACCAAAGGATTATAAAAAGGTAATCCCCTATGTTTGCAGGGCAGACATAAATGTGATGTTTGCAATAGCTGTTTTAGAAGAAAGTGCGGAGGGCGGGGTGTGGGTTGATAATAAAGAATCACCCGCATCCATTTACATTAAGCATCCTTACGGTATGGCTTTATGGTATGGGGAAACCGGGAAAGAGTCGTTCTATGCGTCTTTAACCTCTTATTTGCTTAATAGGAGGCAAATAAGAAAGGAATACGAATGGCTGCAGGTATATCCTTCATCCCTCTATTCAAAAATGGCTGCTATTTTAGGAAACCGCCTTATAAAAAAAGATCCTGATAAACCCTATAGTGAATCCGTCTTAGAAGAAGAAGCCGGGAAGGTTTTACAATACGAGAGAGTTAATTTTAAATTTAATCCGGATAGGTTTTCCCTTTTTAAGAAGAGTCTTAACTATGAAGACTACAAGGTGGACATAACCTCTGAAGCCGTTTTTAACCGCTTTGAGGGAAATGTGATACCCAAACGGTTTTGGAAAAGCTATGAGGATTTCATGAAAGAGGGAATGGGATTTACTTTACTGGATAACAGCCTGCCGGTATCCACCGCCTTTACCTCATACACCTCTAAGGATAAACTTGAAATTGGAATTGAGACCTCGGAAAAGTACCGTGGCCAGGGGTGTGCTTCAAGGGTGTGTTCCAGCCTCATTGATTATTGTATGGAAAAAGGGTTCGAACCCGTGTGGTCATGCAATTCCGCCAATATCGGCTCCAGAAATTTAGCGTATAAGCTGGGATTTGAGGAAACCGTAAGAATTCCCTATTATCGCTTGCCAAAAGGCTGATATAAAAAAGATTGCAGGTTTTAAGGGTAAGATAGAGACCTGCTGCTCATCCTATAAGATGAAAGAAGTCGATTGTTAACAACAGTCGATTTCTTTACGTTTATATAGTAAAATCGAGTGATGGGACTAATTAATGTCAGTGGTGGGACTAATTTATGATTAGTAATGGACCAATTAAGGATTGGCTATGAAACCCATGACTCAGGAGACGTGATGAAAAACAAAAGAAAAAAACACAAGGCAGCTCTGCTTGTTTTGGTTATAATTCTCGCTTTTATGGCAGGATTGATATATAGGGATAACACCCTTCTTACGGTAAGCCATTATACCGTGAAATCGGAAAGGCTTCCCCAGGCTTTTAACGCATTTAGAATCCTCCAGCTGTCGGACCTTCACAGCGCCAGCTTCGGGGAAGACAATACTAATCTTCTGGCTGAAATGGAAGCGCAGAACCCGCATATTGTAGTTTTAACGGGGGATATGGTGAATACCGGAGATGAAGACTTTGATGTTTTTTTAACTTTTGCCAATGCCTTGGGACGTCTTTATGACACCTATTATATTGTGGGTAACCATGAGCAGAATCTGGAAGAGGACAAGCAGCAGGGCCTTTTGAAAGAAATCACGGATATGGGCATTACCGTGCTGGATAACGAAAAGCTTGAACTGGACAGAAACGGGGATAAAATTGACCTTTACGGCATGTGGTTTAATTTAAGGTATTACAAGGATTCGGGCAACCCTCATACAAAGGATATCTCTTTTGATGCGGATACCATGGAAAAGATTATGGGAAGCAAGAATTCAACCCGTTTCAGCCTCCTTCTTACCCATAACCCCCTGTACTTTAATACCTACGCCCAATGGGGAGCGGATCTTACCCTGGCGGGGCATATCCATGGCGGGATGATTCGAATACCTTTTGTGGGAGGGCTTTTATCTCCTGAACGTGAATTTTTTCCCAAATACAGCGAGGGGCAGTATTTTATAGATACTAAAAGTATGATTGTCAACAGAGGTCTGGGAAACGGTGATTTCGGTATAAGGCTTTTTAACAGGCCTGAAATTTCTGTTATAACTTTATTGAAGGATGGCCAATAGGTTATAACCTGGAAAGGAATCCATGAAAAGGATTTTAGTGATTGAGGACGACGAAAATTTAAGCCGTGGCATCGCCTTTGCTTTTGAAAAAAGCGGCTGCCATGTTGTTACGGCAGGCAGCGTCACTGAGGGCAAAAGCCTTTTGGAACGGCAGGGAGCCGATCTTATCCTGCTGGATTTAGGGCTGCCCGATGGGAGCGGAATGGATTTATGCAGGGAAATCCGTACGTATTCCCAAATTCCAATCGTTATGCTTACGGCCCGTGATTTGGAAACAGATGAGGTGCAGGGCCTTATGTCCGGCGCCGATGATTACATTACCAAGCCCTTTTCCCTTTCAATTCTGCGTGCCCGGGTGGATGCCGTATTTCGGCGGATGGAGAGCAATAAAAGCCCCCTTTTGCAGTGCGGCCTGTTCCGGCTTGACACCAGCCTGTGCAAGTTTTACCGGGGGGAGGAAGAAATCATAGTCAGCGCAACCGAGTTTCGCCTGCTCAATTATTTTATAAGTCATGCCGGCCAAATTTTGACTAAGGAACAGCTGCTGGCCTTGTGGGACAGGCAGGGGCATTTTGTGGATGAGAACACCTTGTCCGTTAACATCAGCCGCATCAGGGCCAAAATTGAAGAAGAACCCAAGAACCCTAAAACTCTAAAAACGATACACGGAATGGGTTATATATGGGTCAGGGAGTGATTGGAATTGACTTATTTGCCTTACCTTATTGCCGTGGGAGCGTGTGTTGCTCTTATTATAACTATCCTGGGCTGCCGCAGGTACGTTGTCGGAACGTTTAATGATCTGGATCGAGTGCTGGATCGTATTCTGGCAAAGGACAGCAGCCTGAAGCGTGATATTACGGAAGACAGCCGGATGTCCAAGCTCACACATAAAGCAAGCCGGATAGTGGATTTGTACCGGTCCGATATGGCACAAACAAAAGAGGAAAAGGAAACCATTCAAGGCTTCATATCCGACATGTCCCATCAGATGAAAACACCTCTGTCAAGCATCTCCATGTATTCCGATTTATTAATTGAAGGCCATTTGTCAGAAGAAGAGCAGCAGGAGTTTTTAGCCCGGGTAAAGTCCGGAACTGACAAGCTGCAATGGATGATGGACAGCCTTATTAAAATGTCCAGGCTTGAAGTAGGCGCCATTGCGCTTTTTCCGGTAATGGCAGGCATTCGGCAAACCGTTTCCGACAGCATAAGCGGCGTTGTTGCACTGGCTGCCAAGAAAAACATAACCATCAAGGTTACTCCGTTTGAAGACATCCTCCTCTATCACGATGGAAAATGGACCAGGGAAGCCCTAAGCAATATCCTTGAAAACGCTGTAAAATATTCCCTGCCTGAAGGCACCATTGAGGTGTCTCTTGAACGGCTGGCCCTTTACACAAAAATTGTTGTAACCGACCATGGCAGGGGCATTGAAAAAAGCGAGTATAACCTGATTTACAAGCGTTTTTACCGGGGTTCAAATGTGGAGAAGGAGGAAGGTGCGGGGCTGGGCTTGTACCTTGCACAGCTTATTCTTGAAAAACAGGGCGGTTACATTATGGTGGACTCAAAGCCCAAGGTGTTTACCTCCTTTTCGGTGTTCTTACAAAACTGTAAGAACTAATTCCTGTTTTGTAGGCGGGATGTAAGATGTGTCATTTAAAATGATATTAAATCGAAAGGAGGATGGGCTTATGCCTATGTTACGAACCGAGGGTCTTATGAAGCACTATGGAAAAGAACCGAATATTGTCCGTGCCCTGGACGGGGTGGATATAACCGTTAAGGCAGGGGAGTTTGTGGCGGTTGTGGGAATGTCCGGATCCGGCAAAAGTACGCTTTTGCACATGCTGGGCGGCCTGGACAAGCCGACGGAAGGAAAAGTATTTGTGGATGGCCATGAGCTTGCAAAAATGTCGGACGAGCAGCTTACTTTGTTCCGAAGACGCAAGGTGGGCTTTGTTTTTCAAAATTACAATCTTGTTCCTATATTGAGCGTTTATGACAATATCGTTCTGCCAATTGAATTGGACGGAAATGAAATCGATAGGGCTTTTGTTGAAGAAATCATCGGCCTGCTGGGCCTTGAGAAGAAGAAAAACAGCCTGCCGGGCAGCCTTTCCGGAGGCCAGCAGCAGAGGGTTGCCATTGCCCGGGCCCTGGTTACAAAGCCCTCTGTGGTTCTTGCCGACGAGCCTACAGGCAATCTGGACAGCAAAACCAGCCAGGATGTTCTGGGTGTGCTCAAAATGACCTCCGCCACCTTTCATCAAACTATGATGATGATAACGCACAATGAACAGATCGCCCAACTGGCGGACAGGGTTATTCATATTGAGGACGGGAAAATCCTTGGGGAGGGGCGTGGCTGAATGAAAAACAACAACGGCGCTATTATAAAGCGTCTCACCCTGAGCAGCCTCAAAGCCAACAAGAAGCGCAACCTCTTTATTATCCTGGCTATTGCTCTGACAACCTTCCTCCTGGGTTCGGTTTTCAGTATTGGCATGAGCCTTGTGGAATCCCAGAAAATGCAGGATATACGCCTCGCGGGTACCCTGGCCCACGGAGCGGTGGGACACCCTTCGGCTTCTCAGATGGAAAAGCTTGCGGGGCTGGATTATGTAGATATTATCGGAACCAATAACAATGTGGCTTATGTTAAGTCTACTATACCGGAACTGAAAAGCATAAGCCTTGCGCTTCATTACTTTGACAAAACAGAATGGGAAAAATTGCATGCCCCTGCCTATACGGACATTACAGGCGACTATCCTCAAAAAGAAAATGAAATAATGATCTCCCTTGGGGTTCTGAATAAAATGGGGATTACCAATCCGACTCTCGGGATGAAAATTCCCCTCACCTATTATACGGATACGGAGAACAGTGAAAGGCTTATAGAGCAGGAGTTTATATTAAGCGGCTGGTACAAAAGCTATGATCTTGTTCAATCTATGAACAGAGCCGCCACTCTTTTTGTTTCAAAAGCCCTTTCTGATAAATACGGAAAGACCGTTGAAAAGGACGGTTCCGCCACGCTGCTTTTCGTTGACGCTGCCCGGGTTATGGAATACCTTGAGCGGCTCAAAGGGGATTTAAGCTTAGGGGAGGATCAGCCTGTTGTGGCAAACAGTCTCTTTTCCATGGACGAAGCTTCAACGGCAGCAGGCATATCTGCCATAGCCGCTATTGTCGCATTCCTTATTCTTACAGGTTATCTTTTGATTTACAATGTTTTGTTTATTTCCGTTTCACGGGATGTGCGCTTTTACGGACTTCTTAAAACACTGGGAACCACGGCAAAGCAAATTAAGCACTTGGTATTTGGGCAGATAGTACGGCTGTGTCTCATTGGTATTCCCCTGGGAGCCATTCTGGCCCTGGTGATTTCATTGCTTGTTGTTCCGTTCTCCATTAATCAATTAGGAGCTGCTTCAACAGGGGCAGTGGTCTCCTTTTCGCCGCTTATTTATGCGGGGGCCGCTTTTTTCGCTTTGGTTACAGCTCTCCTGGGCGCTTTCAAGCCGGCTAAAAAGGCTGGAGAAATATCCCCGGTGGAAGCGCAGAAGTTTACGGGGCTTCAGCCTAAACCAGACCGAAGCTATAAGCCCTCTGGCGGAAAAATTTCTGTCATGGCCATGCGTAATCTGTTTCGTGACAAAAAGCGAAGCTTTGTGGTGCTGCTCAGTCTTTTCCTTGGAATAACAACCTTTCTAACCGTTACCACACTGGTTTCAGGTATGGCTATGGACCATTATGTGGAAGCCATGCATGAAAGTGATTTTGCACTTCGAAATCGGGTTTACATGGACGTAGAAGGTTCCAAACAAAAATTTGATTCCGCTTTTATGAAGAAGCTGGAAACCTTACCCGGACTGGAACACATAGGCTTTATGACTTGGTGCAGGATGCGCCTGGACTATACACCGGAGGCCTTTGGCCAATATATTGCGGATTTAGAGGCTCAGAAGCTAATTGATCATTTGTCCGAGGAGGAGATTGCTGAAGGCTTTCGCGGGCTTGTTGTCGGTGTTGACAGGCCAGCGCTTGCAGAAATAAATAAAACTCTGAATAAACCCCTTGACCTGGATGCCTTTGAACGGGGGGAGTTTGGGCTTATAGCCACCGACGATGAAGCGTTGTTTTCGTCGGTTCGGGAGTTGTCACTCACGCCGTTGTATTGGAGTGAAGCCCGTTGGCAGGAAAACAGCGGGAGTGAAAAGCTAAGCCTTCCTCTGGGCGGCTTCGTTCCTGCTTTTTTTAAAGATATTGGCTCCACGCTGGCACCTACCTTGTTTGTTTCCAATGCTGTCATAAACAGACTCTACGATGAACCGCTGATAACGGAAGTAACTATTGATGTCGCGGACGGTTACGAGCAGGAAGTGCTCAGCATCTTGAAGCAGCTAAGCGGTAATGATCCGGACATTGTCCGGACTTCAAAAATTGAAGCCTTACAGGAATTAAACAGTGCCAAAATGGTATTATTTATACTGGGAGGCGGTATAGCCCTTATTATTGCGCTGATTGGCATTCTGAATTTTGTAAATATCATGTCCGTCGGTATTCTGGTAAGAAGGCATGAGCTTACAACTCTGGAATCGATTGGCATGAGCCGGAAGCAGGTAAGAAGGCTCTTAGTGGGTGAAGGGCTTGGCTATGCTGTGCTGACGCTCTTCTTCGTTATTACAGCAGGAAGCCTGATAGACTTTGGGGTGTTTGCGCTGTTCCGGCAGCAGATAACCTATGCCGTGTTTTCCTATCCCGTTATCCCAATGCTCCTTGTGAGCCTGGCCATTTTAGCCATTTGTGTTATAACGCCTGAAATAACTTACCGTTCCATTAACCGAGCCACAATCGCGCAGCGGCTAAGGGAGGCGGAGTGAGGAGAGACCTGCAATGACCGATGCGAGAAAGCGGTTGGACGCGATAAAGCAAAAGCTCAGGAAGCTTAAGCAGCTTGAGCTTAAGCTCCGCTTTAGCGGTGTAAAGGACGCCTCGGGAAGGCTTATTTGGGACAGTTTCTTTCATTTGCAGGGAGTAAGCCGTGGAAAAGCAAAATATTCCCTGGATGACCTTGCTGCCATGACCCATGAAGAATACAAGGCTGTTGTTGACGAATATTTTGCGTTTGTTTATTTTGAGCTATACAAGGAAAAAGGTATCCTGTGCCCCCAAAACGGTTATGACCCGGCCATTCTTACCCGGCTGGGTCTAACCGTCTTTGCGGATGAACAGGATATTAAGAAAAGGTTTCGTGAGCTTGCCAAAAAGTATCATCCCGACACGGGCGGTGATGGGGCAAGCTTTATTAAGCTAATGGAGGATTATAAAAGGTTAACAGGGTATTGAACTGTCCTAAAGGTGTCATTCCTTTTACATCCATTCACCGTAACGGCGTACATAAAGCTTTTTGACAAGCTGCACACAAATAAGGTAGCCTGCCAGAATGGCTGCAAGCCAGGGTGCAAAGGATAGGGGGAGCTGCCGCATATCCAGGCCCACAGCCAGGTCTGAAAAGCCTGTAAGGAGAGTGACTGCGGCGACGGTAAAGGTGGAAAAAAACAGGGGAAGGGAAGGCTTGCTTTTAATAAACGGGAGCTTTGCCGTGCGGATCATGTGTATGACAAGCACCTGGGAAACCGTACCAAAGACGAACCAGCCGCCCTGGAACAAGGGCGACATTTCCGGACGGTTTGCACCAATGGCCCACCACATGATGGCAAAGCACAGGATATCGAAAACGGAGCTCAAGGGCCCCATAAAGGCCATGAAGGATTTTATGGAAGCCATGTCCCATTTGCGGGGTTTTAGGATATATTCCTTATCCACACTGTCAAAGGGAATACCCATTTGAGAAAAATCGCATAAAAGGTTCTGGGTCAGTATCTGTACCGGAAGCATGGGCAAAAAAGGCAGAAAGAGGCTTGCCGCAACAACGGAGATCATGTTTCCAAAATTGCCGCTGGCGGCCATTTTGATGTACTTAATAATGTTTCCAAAGGTACGGCGGCCTTCGATGACGCCCTCCTCCAGTACCATCAAATCCTTTTTCAATAAAACGATATCCGCTGTTTCCTTGGCTATGTCCACCGCACTGTCCACGGAAATGCCCACGTCCGCCTGGCGAAGGGGAGGGGCATCGTTGATGCCGTCGCCCATGTAGCCCACCGTATGGCCTTGTGACTGAAAGGCTTTCACAACCCGCTCTTTTTGAGACGGAGACAGCTTGGCAAATAAATCACAGGTGCTTGCCGCCTTTTGCAAAGCTCCATCATCCATGCCCTCCACGTCCCGGCCGGTGATAACCCGGGAGGTGTTAACGCCTACTTTCCCGCAGACCTTTATGGCGACGCCTTCACTGTCCCCCGTTAGGACGACGGTGCGCACCCCATGCTCACGAAGCGCCAGTATGGCGGCTTTGGCGCTTTCCTTCGGCGGATCCAGAAAACCAATAAACCCGATAAGAACCATATCCCTTTCATCCGCCACACTGAAGGCTCCGCTTCCGGGAACCTCGTTTTTTTGGGCCACGGCAATCATGCGAAGCCCTTCGGCATTGTGCTTTTCGTAAACGGCAGCGGCAATGCGGCGGGTTTCTTCATCCATAGGAAGGATGTCTCCTCCAAGCTCTACATAGGAGGAGATGGCCATGATTTCTTCCACCGCACCCTTTGTAATAAGCTGCCTTTTTCCGTTTGTATCCGACAGCACCACGCTCATGCGCCTGCGTGTAAAATCAAAGGGAATTTCGTCAATACGGCTGTAGCTGTCCAGTAGCGTTTCCAGGCCGTTCTGGGATGCCCGGCTGATGACGGCCAGGTCGATTAAATTCTTAAGGCCCGTCTGAAAGAAGCTGTTAAGGTAGGCATGGCGCAGGATGCGGGCATCATCCTCACCGTGGAGGTTCATGTATTTTTCAAGAATAATTTTGTCCTCTGTCAGGGTTCCTGTTTTATCGGTGCACAGCACATCCATTTCACCGAAGGTTTGTATGGCTCCAAGGGTGCGGACGATAACCCTGTGCCTGGACATGGATACCGCGCCTTTTGCAAGGGTGGAGGTCATGATGACGGGCAGCATCTCGGGAGTCAGTCCAACGGCTATGCTGATGGCAAAAAGCAGCGCGCCGGGCCAGTCACTTTTTGCAAGGCCGTTAATTAAAAAAACAACGGGAAGCATCACCAGCATCATTTGAACCAGAAGCCGGCTGACCGAATCCACACCCCGTTCAAAGCTGGTTTTAGCCCTGTCCCCCGACAGGGATTTGGCCATGGAACCCAGATAGGTGCTGTTCCCCGTTGTCAGTACCACGGCAGTGGCGCTTCCGCTTACGATATTGGTGCCCATAAAGCCGATATTGTTTAGCCCTGTGAGCTCATCCTCCGCATGGTTGGGCTTGTCGCTGAATTTCTCAACAGGATTGGACTCGCCTGTCAGTGCGGCCTGGGCAATAAACGTATCCTTTGTGGACAGAAAACGCACATCTGCGGGCAGCATGTCGCCTGCGGAAAGACTGACCACGTCTCCGGGCACTACCTGGTCCATTGGTACGGCAATCCTGTTTCCGTCCCGCCAGACATCGGCTTTATTGGAAATCATTTTGGAAAGCTTTTCAGCGGCTGCGTTGGAGCGCTGGCTCTGGACAAAGGCTACCAGGCTGGATACAAGGACTAATGAAAAGATAATGGAAACCGTAAGGTAATCCGGCCTGGACGAGGCAACCACATCGGTAAAAAAGGTTATGACGGCAATGAGAATCAAAATGAGATTAAAGGGATTGACTACCGCCTCTCTTAGCCTGTGGAGCAGGGTGTTTTTGTTGCCTGTGGTAATGATGTTAGGGCCTGATTCTTCAAGCCGGTTTTCCACTTCTTCTTCCGATAAGCCGCTTTCCGAAGTGGAGAGGTTTTTCAAAAGAGCTTTTTCGTCCTGGAAGGCGTAGGCGCGAAGCCTGGATTCCGTATCGCTTTTGCTTTTCTCAGTTTTCTTTCCGATCCGATTTTTCCTCATGAAAATCACTGGAATCATTCCTTTCTTTTTTAGGATTCCCCAGTGAAAACATAAATAGCAACAAAAAAAGCCGTCCCTTTGGACGGCGGTAAAAACGGTGAGGCCAGGCCATCAGCAAATAAGCGCGATGAACAGCCATCCGTGTGGCACACCGACAAAGGGGCTTATGTTTCCAGTCTGGGGGTTGAAGCCACACATGGGACTTCGGGGGTTGCCGTCCATCATAACACTTCCTTCATAGCGATTTTGACAGAAAAATCCTGTCGGGCTAATTATATAATTAAAAAAGGATGAAGTCAAATTAAGACATTTGGTTTACATTTTTTCCATATAAAATAATTGCTTAGTATGAGAAAATAGTCAGGAAGCGGCTTGAAACGAAAATGCAACGGCCAGGTGCGCTGTTGCTGGGTCTGTTTGGTAGAAAGCAACCAATGCTTTCGCTATACTGAAGGGACTTTAATAAGGAGGCCATAGCATGACATTGGGGCAAAAAATACAAAAACTCAGAAAAGAAAGAAATATATCCCAGGAGGAGCTTGCCGCTGTTTTAAACGTATCACGGCAGGCTCTGTCAAAATGGGAATGTGAAACATCCATTCCTGAAATAGATAAGATTATCCTGCTCAGTGAGTATTTTCAGGTTACCACGGATTACCTTCTAAAGGAGGGAGCGGCCGCCGCACCTCCTGCCGCTGAGGAGAAGCCAAAGGAAAAAGGAAATCCCTTTTTTCCCGTTATTCTTTCCACAGCGCTTATTGCCGCGGGCTTAATGATTGCATATGCAAGAGCAAATGACGGCACCATATACATTTACTGGTCCTTCTCATCGGCTTTATGGGGATTTATCATCCAGCTTATCGGTGTTGCTGTTTTTGAGGCACTCTCCCTCAGCAAGAACAATACTTTGAAAAACCACTTGCTGTTTTGGGGTATTAACGTTTGGCTGTTAACACCCATGCCTGTGCTTTTCCTGACAGGCTTTTTGTATCGAAGGGGCTTAAGCGGGAATTACTATACCCAAATTTTAATTAATATGGGGCTGTACCTGCTTTTTAACGGCTTAGTCTCTTTGCTTCTTTTTGTTTGGTCTCGCAAAAGTAAGAGAAGTATGGTAAACTGATTTCAACTTTTAAAAGGGAAAGGATTTATTCATTTATGTTCCTATTCTCATATTCTATTCATCATCATCATGACTTGAGCGATTTCGTCCTGTGATAATTACTTTCATCATAGGTGTGATCGCTTTTGGTCGTACCTGTGATGATGGATAGGCATGCATAACAACGCAGCTGTTCAGCCATTCGGGTACAACCACCCAATGGCTTTTTTTGTTGCCATTTTTAAAATAGCCTCATTAAAGAATTACTGCGATTAAAAGATTTAATGAAAGGAAGCGTTTATTATGCGGATTAATCCAATTAAGGGAACCAGTGACTATTTGCCAAAGGAGGCTGCCCTGCGAGAGTATATTCAGGAGGTGATACTCTCTGTCTATAAGGAAAACGGCTTCGAGCGGATAATGACACCTGCCGTGGAGGATGTGGAAAACCTTGATAAAAGCGAAGGGGGCGAAAACCTGAATTTGATTTTTAAAATTCTTAAAAGGGGACAAAAGCTGGAGGAGGCACTCTTCTCCGGAGCCATGGACAGGCTTGCCGATTTGGGCCTGCGCTACGATTTAACCCTTCCTTTAAGCAGGTATTACGCCAATAACAGGCAGCAGCTTATGACACCCTTCAAATGCATACAGATAGATAAGGTATACCGGGCGGAGCGCCCTCAAAAGGGCCGTTCCCGTGAGCTGGTTCAATGCGACATTGATATCATCGGCTCATCTTCAAGCAATTGTGAAGTAGAGCTTATTCATGTCACGGCCAAGGCGCTTTTGAAGCTGGGCCTTACACGTTTTAAAGTAAAGGTTAATGACAGAAGCCTTCTAAGAGAGGTATTTCTTTCAATTGGATTTGAGGAAGGGGAGCTGTCCGGAGTCGGTATTGTCCTGGATAAGCTAGCCAAGGAAGGCGTGGAGGGTGTTGTCGGAGAGCTTGCGGATAAAGGCTACTCCCATGAAAAAGTACGCTCCCTTGAAGCAATACTGAGCAAGCAGCCTCTGGGGCTTGATTCCCTGAAGGCAATTTTAGGCCAGACGGAGGCAATTGAGAAGCTTGAAGGCCTCATTGGTGCCGTGAGCGTTTTAGCCGGAGGACAGTATGAGGTGGCTTACGACTTTACGCTGGTGAGAGGCCAGGGCTATTACACCGGACCTGTTTTTGAAATTGAAAGTACGGACTTCAACAGCTCAATTGCAGGGGGTGGCCGCTACGATAACCTCATCGGGAAATTCATAAACGAAACGGTCCCTGCTGTTGGCTTCTCCATTGGCTTTGAACGGATATACTGTATTCTTTCTGACAATCAATTTAAAATTCCAACGGAGAAGAAGAGGGTAGCCGTTATCTACGACAAGGATTTTATTGAAGGGGAAGCCGCAGCGGAGGGTTTTAGGAAGGCTTATAATGTAACCCTTCTTGAAAGGCCTAAAAAGCTTGGAAAGCTTATTAGCCTGTTAGCGTCCCAGGGGTATTACGGAATCTATTTGTGTGGGAAGTCTGAGGAATTGGAAATACTCAAATAACCGATAGCTAAATTTGAAGGCCGGT
>JAFADM010000218.1 GCA_023424865.1 Bacillota bacterium
AGGACAATAACCGAAAAGACGGCAAATACAATAAGTGTGAGCAAATAGCTTGTGGTTACTTTTAAGGCCCGCTTGATAACGGACCAAGCCTTGTTATCCATAAGTCCCCCAATCACTTTCATGGATGAAGTTTTTAAGAAAGGGCCTTTAACCCCTGTCTTCTTTTATACAATAACAAATTACATGGCATTTGTATATCCTTTGTCAGAACCGGTTCGGGTTCCCTGAGTCGTCTAAGGTTTCGGGCACGCCGTACTCCAGCCCGGCCTGAACATTGGCCGCCACAGCCATTTTTCGAAGGCTCTGAAGAATGGCGCCGGTTCCAAACAACCAGATGCCGCCATGAACAAGGAAACGCATAATGCCCGTTATAAGGCCCAAACCACCCAGAGCACTCATAAGCTCAAGCAAAATCTGAACGCCTGTTATGCTGCCCAGACCCACTACCAGCCTGGCTGCCAGGCTGCCCCTTTTAAGGAGCCGGTTTCCCAGCCACAAGGAGACGGGAAGGCCGGCAAAAAGGGTCACAATGAGCACCACTAAGCCCAGAAGGCCTGCGGCTGCCAGAAAGACAATCCCCCTGAACAGGGCCAGCGTTAAAAGCAACAGAATAAAAAGAAGTATGCTTCCGCCCACAATGCTTCCAAAGGCGGCCACACCTGTTCCCGCAACAGCCACCGGCTTTTCGGCTATAAGGGCGCCGGAGCGCTCGAAGAACCAGGGAAACAGCTTATAAAGCCCCAAGCCTATTAAATAGTAAAGGCCCATGGTTAATACCCACTTAACAGCTGCCCAGATACTCAAAGTCCTGTCCGGCTGACGGCTGACTGGGTCGATGGCGATATACTCGTATTCGCCCACCTCAACTCCGTTGGGGAAATTGTAATCGGCTACACCCTTATACGTTAATTTCCCCTTTATGACGGTTCCGGGAAGTATGCGAAAGGAGCTGTTCTCCGTCATGTCGTGTACCACCACGTCCTTTTCGTAGGTTCCGCTTAAGGTAATATCGGTCCCGAAAAGATGGGCATTGCCTTTAATAACACCGCTGAGGGTCATTATCCCTCCGAAAAGATACACATTGCCATCAACCCGGGAGGTATTTCCAAGAGCGATATTCGAGCCATAAAGCATGACATTGCGGCCTATTGTTCCGTTAAGCCGGGTCATCTCGCCGAAGGCTCTGACATTACCGCTGATTTCCCCTCCCAGCTCAAGGTTGATGGCGCCTCCCAGCATATCACCTTCTATGATGCCGCTGGAAAGGATCTCCTGGGCCAAACCCATAAGATCCCCTTTTATAAGCCCTTCGTTGACAATGCTTCCGCCGGTTTTTATATAGTCACTTTCATGTACCTCAGCTTGGTCAATGGTATAAATTTCTCCCGAATAGGGACCTGCCAGTGGATCCGTTCCCATAGCCAGCGTTTGTGTAAAGCCCGACCCCAGGACAAAGGAAAGTGTAAAAAGAGAAACTGCCAGTCTTTTTTCCTTCATTAGCGACTCCTTTCAGGATAGGGTGCCAAACCCCTTTTGCTTTTTCTGTAGGCGTAATAAATCCCGCCTGTAAGCAAAAGGAGCAGGTAGCACATGAAAGCCTTCTGCAGAAATGGCACATTGGCAAGAAGAATGACCAGAAATCCAAGGAGCTTCATTGCAGACAGGCCCAGTGAAAGCAAGATATCGGTTTCCGCCTGTCCGGGCTTTATACCGGTTTGCAACAGCCGAAGCATTGAAAGAAACATGAGTATGGAGGAGGCTGCCACAGAAAGGGAAATTCTTAAAAGCCGCCTTTTAAGCTTTCTAATTTTAAAGCAATGAATATCCTCCATGACCTTAAAAGTCAAGTTTTCCGGTACCGTCTCTTCACAGGTTTCAAAAAACTCAAGGCTGTCCATCAGCTTCCATGAAAGCTCCCGGCAGTCTGGGCATTGGTCCATATGCCTCAAAAGGGCAGCCCATTCAGCCTTATTCAGGCCTTCGTCGGCCTTTTTCATCATCAGCTTCCACGCTTCTTCACAATCCATGATGTATCCTCCTTTCCAGGCTTAAGCTTTTCCGCCAGCATTTTTCTGGCCCTGTACAGCCTGTTTTTAACAATGGTCATGGGATAATTGGTCACCTTGCAGATCTCTTCATAGGAAAGATCGTGACGGTGATAAAGCACCATAACCACCCGATACATGGGCGGCAGCTCCATAAGCGCCTTATCCACAAGCTCTCTTTTTTCGGTTTCGAGAAGAGCCTGCTCAGGAAGGCCACGATCCGAAGACAGGCTTTCCATGGCAGCTTCATCCCACTCCACAAGACGTTTATCCTTCTGATTTAAATTGAGGCAGTGATTCACCGTAATACGTGCAATCCAGGCTTTAAAGCTAAGATTGGCATCAAAACGGCTCAAATTGACCCAGACCTTTAAAAAAACCTCCTGGGCCGCATCCGCCGCATCGCTTTTATTTCGTAAAACCTGGCATGCAATGCTGTAAACCAGATTCTTATATTTTGCCACAAGAGGCTCAAAAGCCTCCTTATTTCCCTGAAGACATTTTTTTATCAGCAGGTTTTCATCCATAGGGACACCTCCTGTCTTCAACTATCTTACAGCCAGGCGCAGAAATAAGTCTGATCCCAAGAGACGGCCCGCCGAAAAACAACTATTCCACAAGTATCAGAACAAGCCCAGCTGCCGGTCTTCCTTGTCCTCATCCTTAAGATAGCAGCCGATAGCCGGAATCTTGGCTCTGTAATATTCAGGCTCACTCAGAACCACTTCCGACAGAGGCACGAAGGCCGTCATAAAGCTTCCTTTTTTGGATTTTAATACCTGCACCCCCTGAGAATCACGGGTGGTTTTGGAATTAATTTCCGACGAATGGAATACCAAAAGCTTGTCGATATTGCTAACAGCGGCAAAGTCCCCGTCCTCCTGAATAAAATGAAGAGCCACAAGAGGGGATTCGGCATTATAAGCATTGGCAAGCTTCTTGCGGTTTTGCTTGGTGGCATAGCTGGCAACGGGAATTTTGGCAACCTTACCGTTTTCAAAGGCAAACAGGATGTTGCCTGAATAATCCTCCGTCGCATGAATTTTTATAATCTTTTCACCTGCCTCCAGGCCAAGAAGGTTTACCAGATAATCGCCCAGGCTGCTGACCTTGCTGTCTCCAAGCTCATGAATACGCATTTTGTAAACCAGAGCTTTATTTGAGAACAGAAGAAGCTCCGCCTTGTTCCGGGTCTCCACCTCCTGAACAATCCTGTCCTCCTCCTTGAGCTTATGCTCGCCTGAGGAACGAAGGGATGCCAGGGTAATCTTTTTCATATAGCCATGCTCCGTGAGGAAAAGCCTTACCTTGTAATCTTCAATAAGATTCTCCTCGGTAATCACTTCCACGTGCTGCTCACCGATGATTTCCGTTTTTCTCTCCAGGCCGTATTTTTTATCAATTTCCTCCAGCTCTTTGCAGATAATGGTAAGAATACGGGTATCGTGGGCCAGCACATCCTTTAAATCCTTTATTTCCTTGACCAGTTTATCCATGTCGCGGGTCTGTCTTAATATATATTCCTTGTTCAGGTTTCTGAGACGTATCTCCGCAATGTAATCCGCCTGAACCTCGTCAATGGAGAAGCCCTTCATTAAATTTGGAACCACCTTGGCCTCTTTTTCAGTGCTGCGAATGATTTGTATTGCCTTATCGATATCCAGAAGAATTTTGGACAGGCCCTCAAGAAGATGAAGCCGCTCCTCCTTCTTTTCCATATCAAACCGGGTCCTTTTTCGGATGACGTCCATCCGAAAGTCTATCCAGTGCCGCAAAATCCCCTCCACTCCAAGCACCTGCGGCTTCTGGCCAATTAAGATGTTGAAGTTGCAGCCGAAGCTGTCCTGAAGGGGTGTAAGCTTAAACAGCTTATTCATAAGGGCGTCGGGGTCGGCGCTCTTTTTAATGTCCAGGGTAATTTTAAGACCGTTCAAATCCGTTTCGTCCCGGACGTCGGTAATATCCTTGATTTTACCGTCACGGATAATTACAGCAATAGCCTCAATAATAGCTTCCGAGGTGGTGGTATAAGGAATCTCATAAATTTCCACACAGTTGTTTTTCTTATCGTACCGGTATTTTCCCCGGATTTTAAAGGAGCCCCGGCCTGTGGCGTAGATTTTCCTCATATCCTGCTCATTTAAAATGAGCTGGCCTCCGGTTGTAAAATCCGGCCCCTTGAGGTACCGCATGAGGTCCGGCTTATCCTCACGGATATAGGCAATGGTGGCGCGGCACACCTCTCTTAAGTTAAAGCTGCAGATATTGGAGGCCATACCTACCGCAATGCCCTGGTTTGAATTGACCAGAATACTGGGAAAGGCAGCGGGAAGCAATAGAGGCTCTTTAAGCGTACCGTCGTAATTGTCTATAAATTCAACGGTTTCCTTATCAATATCCTTGAACATTTCCTCGCAGATTTCGGACAGCTTAACCTCCGTGTAACGGGCGGCAGCGTAGCGCATATCCCGGGAGTAAACCCGTCCGAAATTACCCT
Source organism: Bacillota bacterium (assembly GCA_023424865.1). The sequence continues at coordinate 4,543 of JAFADM010000218.1, forward strand.
TGGAATCCACATAGGGGTGGAGCAGGGACATGTTGCCCGTGGTCAGGCGCACCATAGTTTCGTAAATAGGCCCGTCACCGTGGGGATTCAGCTTCATCGTCTGGCCCACAACATTGGCCGATTTGGTTTTCTGGCTCTTCAAAAGACCCATTTTGTACATGGTATATAGAAGCTTTCGGTGGGAGGGCTTAAGCCCGTCGATTTCCGGAATCGCTCTGGAAACGATGACGCTCATGGCGTAGGGCATATAATTGCTGGTAAGGGTTTTCACAATGGGCTGTTCCCAGTGGAGACCCTGTTTTATCTCTTTCATTGGTAATGTCACATTCCTTTCCAGGGCTTTTATTAGTTTACATCCAACGCATCCATGTATTCATGACCGTGCTCTGCAATATAGTCCTTGCGTCCCTGAAGATTATCCCCCAAAAGGAGTTCAAAAAATTTACGGGTTTCTTCCCCATCCTCAGGCATAACCTTAATGAGACGGCGGGATTCAGGGTTCATGGTGGTTGTCCACATCATTTCCGGTTCGTTCTCTCCAAGACCCTTGGAACGCTGAATGACCACCTTTTGCCCCTTGAGCTTTTCCATAATTGCAGCTTTTTCCCGTTCCGTATAGGCAAATTGGATGGAATCCTTGGAACTGATTTCAAAAAGCGGGGATTCGGCGATGTACACCTTGCCCACTTCAATTAAGGTGGGAACCAGCCTGTAGAGCATGGCCAGTATAAGCGTGCGAATCTGGTAGCCGTCCACATCGGCATCGGTACAGATAATAACCTTATCCCATTTGAGGCTGTCCAGGTCGAAGGCGCTTAAATCCTTGGCATGGCGGGTCCGTATTTCCACACCGCAGCCTAAAACCTTTATAAGATCCACAATGATATCATTCTTAAAAATGCTGTCATACTCAGCCTTCAGGCAGTTAAGTATCTTGCCGCGCACAGGCATAATAGCCTGAAATTCACTGTCCCTTCCCATTTTGCAGGAGCCCAGGGCCGAATCACCCTCCACAATGTAAAGCTCACGCCTTGTTATGTCCTTTGTCCGGCAATCCACAAACTTCTTTACCCGGCTTGCAATGTCCATGCTTCCCGAAAGCTTCTTCTTTACGTCAATACGTGCTTTTTCAGCCGATTCCCGGCTTCGCTTGTTAATAAGCATCTGGGCGGCTATTTTTTCAGCCTCTTCCTTGTTTTCAATGAGATAAACCTCCATCTGCTGCTTTAAAAAGTCGGTCATGGCCTCCTGGATAAATTTATTGCTGATCGCCTTCTTCGTCTGATTCTCGTAGCTGGTGATGGTGGAAAAGGTACTGGAAATAAGGATGAGGCTGTCTTCAATGTCGTTGAAGGTAACCTTGCTCTCATTCTTATTGTATTTATTTGCATTTTTAAGGTAACGGTCGATTTCATTGACAAAGGCATTTTTTACGGCCTTGTCAGGGGCGCCGCCATGCTCCAGCCAGCTGGAATTATGGTAGTATTCCACCCGGTTAATTTCATTGTTGAAGCAGAAAGCCACCTGAATCTTTACCTTGTATTCCGGCTTGTCCTCTCTGTCCCTGCCCCGGGCACCACCCTCGAAATAGCGCACAGTGGTAAGGCCCTTTTCTTCATTAAGCTCGTTAACATAATCCACTATGCCGTTTTGATAGCAAAAGCTTTCCTTCTCCCCTGTTTCTTCGTCCTCAAACTCAAAGAGAAGGCCTGCGTTGACCACCGCCTGGCGCTTTAGGATCTCCCGGAAATAGGACGCCGGAACTGCGATATCGGTAAAAACTTCCCGGTCCGGCTTCCACGTTTGCACCGAACCGGTTCTTTCTCCCATATATTTGGTCTTTTTAAGACCCCCGACATTTTCTCCCTTTTCAAAATGGAGATCGTAGCGCCACCCATCCCTGTAAACCGTTACATCCATGAATTCGGAGCTGTACTGGGTGGCGCAGGCGCCAAGACCGTTAAGGCCCAGGGCAAACTCATAATTTTCACCGGAGTTGTTGGTGTATTTCCCGCCGGCATAAAGCTCGCAGAAAACCAGCTCCCAATTGTACTTCTCTTCCTTGGTATTATAATCCACCGGGATACCCCGGCCAAAATCCTCCACGGTAATGGAACGATTCATGTGCCGGACAACCCGGATCATTTTGCCGTAGCCCTCACGAGCTTCGTCAATAGAGTTGGACAATATTTCGAAAAAGGAGTGGGCACAGCCGTCCAGGCCATCGGATCCGAAAATAACCGCCGGCCTTAGTCGAACTCTGTCCGCTCCCTTTAAAGAAGTTATACTGTCATTGCCATAATTTTGAGACATTCACGCTTCTCCTCGCAACGCCCCGGGAAAATTGTGTTTTCCCAAGGGATTAAAATCGTCACTATTTTACCAAACATCCGTTCCGGATGTAAAGGGTGTTGCAAAAGGAGACACAAATAAAATGGAATTAATAGGTAAAATGTTCAATAAGTTTCATGAGCATGGTCGTATTTTCCCGCACTGCTGCTATTTCCCCTGAAACATGCTCGGAGCTTGCCAGGATGTCGGTAGCCTTCTGGGCAATAGCCGTGGTCCCGTTGGCACCCTCCCCTGCGGCCAATGTAACCTCGGAAATGGCTTTTTGCATGTTCTGAATGGAGGCCAGAAGCTCTTCTGAGGATTTATTGAACTCCGTCACCAAGGCTTCCACAAAGAGCGCATCGTCATTATAACGGTTGCCTGCTTCCACCAGCATGTCATAATCACCCAGCACCTGCTTTTCCACAAAATCTATAAGCTCGTTGGAGCTTCCGGAAAGATTTACCACCGCCTGGGTAATGGTTGTGCTCACCTCGCGGATTTCCGTTACCGTTTTTTTGGATTCTTCCGCAAGCTTTCTTATTTCCTCAGCTACAACACTGAAGCCCTTACCCGATTCACCGGCCCTTGCAGCCTCAATGGCAGCGTTCAGTGCCAGAAGATTGGTCTGGGAGGCAATGCCCAGGATAACATCGGTAAGGCGTTCGATATGCTCAATAGACCTTGATTTTTCTATGGCTCCCTTCAAATCCTGCCGTGTTCTCGAATACAGGGCATCGGCACTCTGCCTTGAGGCAAAGGCTCTTTCCTTAAGAACAGTGGCTCTTTTATGTATCTCTCTTGCGGCCAGGGCGCCTTCCCCTGCCTTTTTAGAAATGCTGTCCGCTGCCGATTCAATATCGGAAACCGAGGCATTCATCTCTTCAGAGGAGGCTGCCGTCTCCTCCATTCCTGCCGATATTTCCTCGGTAACGGAGGAAACCTCTTCAATACCTGCGTTCAGGCTGGTCATGCTCTCGTCGGCAGTAGCCACGGAGGAATGGATATTCTGAGATCCCTTAATAATCCCCAGAATGACCTCCTGCTGGGTTTCAATCATGCGGTTGAAGGCCTGAGCCAGCTTGCCGCTCTCATCCT
>JAFADM010000286.1 GCA_023424865.1 Bacillota bacterium
AATATAATCCAAGCCGCTCCCGGTTAATATCAGCCGAATATCCTTTTCGGCCAACCTCCGGGACAGGTTCTCCATCACAAGTCCTACAATCTTCTTTATTTCGTCCCGTGTCAGGGGCTTAAACAGAACAATATCGTCAATGCGGTTTAAAAATTCAGGACGGAAGCCCCTTTTAAGCTCCAGCAGCACCTTATCCCGAAGTTTTTCATCAAGCTCACCGTCTTCCGTGACTCCTTCAAGGAGCAAATCACTTCCAATATTGGAGGTCATAATAATGACTGTGTTTTTAAAATCCACCACTCGGCCCTGGCTGTCGGTAAGACGGCCATCGTCCAGAATCTGGAGAAGGAGATTAAAAACATCGGGATGGGCTTTTTCAATTTCATCAAAAAGAATAACGCTGTAAGGATTCCTGCGAACCGCCTCCGTCAGCTGTCCCCCCTCCTCGTAGCCCACATAGCCGGGAGGTGCACCAATAAGACGGGCTACGGAGTGTCTTTCCATGTATTCGCTCATGTCAATGCGAACCATATTGTCCTCCGTGTCAAAAAGGGCTTCCGAAAGAGCTCTTGCAAGCTCTGTCTTTCCCACTCCCGTAGGACCCAGAAAAATAAAGGAACCAATGGGGCGCTTCATATCCTTAAGACCGGCGCGGGCTCTCAATACGGCATCCGCTACGGCCGTCACTGCTTCATTCTGGCCCACTACCCGCTCATGAAGCAGGTTTTCAAGATTCAGAAGCTTTTCCTTTTCCTCCTCCGCCAAACGGGTAACAGGTATGCCCGTCCAACGGGATATAATTTCAGTTATTTCCTGTTCCGTCACCTCTTCCTTAAGCATGCGGCCCGGCATTTCCACCTGCCGCTGCTTCTCCTTTAAAAGTGCGGATTCCAGCTCCGGCAGCCTGCCATGCTTCAATTGGGCCAGTTTTTCAAGATCATAGCTGCGCTCGGCCCGCTCTATTTCAAGCTTAAGCTCCTCAAGCTGCTGCTTCAGCTCCTTTTCCCGGGAAATATATTCTTTTTCAAGCTCCCACTGAGCCTTGCGTTCATTGGCTTCGTCCTTTGAACGGGCAATTTCCGCTTCAATAACCGCCAAACGCTCCCGGGAAGCCTTATCGCTCTCCTTTTTAAGGGCCTGCTGCTCAATTTCAAGCTGCATAATGCGCCGCATGCTCTCATCCAGCTCCGTGGGCATGCTGTCAATTTCGGTACGAAGCATGGCTGCCGCCTCATCCATTAGGTCTATGGCCTTATCCGGCAAAAAACGATCGGAAATATACCTGTTGGACAGAACGGCACAGGCCACCAGGGCTCCGTCGGTAATTCGTACGCCGTGGTGTATTTCAAACCGCTCCTTTAAGCCTCTTAAAATGGAAATGGTGTCCTCCACCGTAGGCTGATCCACAAGAACGGTCTGAAAGCGTCTTTCCAAAGCCGCATCCTTTTCAATGTACTTCCTGTATTCATCCAGAGTCGTGGCGCCGATGCAGTGGAGCTCTCCCCGGGCCAGCATGGGCTTTAGTATATTGCCTGCGTCCATGGCACCTTCACCCTTGCCTGCACCCACAATGGTATGAAGCTCGTCAATAAAGAGGAGGATCTTCCCCTCGGAGGCTTCCACTTCCTTAACCACTGCTTTAAGCCGCTCCTCAAACTCTCCCCGGAATTTGGCTCCGGCAACAAGCGCTCCCATATCCAACGCAAAAACGGTTTTATTTTTCAGCCCCTCGGGAACATCACCTTTTAAAATTCTCTGGGCCAGGCCCTCGACAACCGCAGTCTTACCCACACCAGGCTCGCCGATGAGCACGGGATTATTTTTAGTACGCCGGGAAAGAATGCGGATAACCCGCCGTATCTCGGCGTCTCTTCCTATAACCGGATCCAATTTGCCCTTCCTGGCCAGCTCCACCAGGTCCCGCCCGTATTTTTCAAGAGCCTGATAATTCAGCTCGGGATTTTGGCTGGTTACCCGCTGATTGCCCCTGACCTTTTTCAAAGCCTCGTCAAAAAGCTCCTCCGTTATTCCCCTCTGCTTTAAAAGCCCTGCCGTAAAGCCTCCACGCTCGCGCATAAGAGCCATAAACAGGTGCTCCACGCTTACATAATCATCCTTAAGTTTTTTAGCATTGTCCTCTGCCGCAAGTAATAACTGGTTAAAACGCCTTGTGGCATACACATTGGACGCGGCGCTGCCGTGGACCTTGGGCTGCCTGTCCAGCTCCCTTTTTATTTCACCGGCAAATTCGGCCGGATTCACGCCCATTCCCCAAAGGATACGGGGAATAAGGCCTTCTTCCTGCTCCAGAAGGGCCAGCGCCAGATGCTCTCCGTCAACCTGCTGCTGATCCAGCCGAATGGCGGCCTGCTGGGATAAAACCACTGCCTCCTGGGCTTTTTCCGTAAATTTTTCAAGATTCATAGCTGTATCAACCCTCTTTTTTTCTGTCTCTTATTAGGTTCTTTTCCATTGCCGAATTAACGTATTTAAAGGTATCCGGATTATTAATTTCACGCACTACATGCATTCCGGCTTAGTCAAGCTCCTTAAGCTTTCGATAGAGCTCCAGCTGCCTTTCATTAAGATGGGGAGGATTGTTAATTTTAACAATAAGATACAAGTCGCCCCGTCCCCCCAACGCGTTGGGATACCCCTTGCCCGACATCTTAATTTTCCCTTCATTGCGAATACCGGCAGGAATTGTTACTAAAAGCCTTCCTTCCGGTATGGCTACGGTTTTTTCGCCGCCTAAGGCTGCCATCCAGGGTGTTACCTCTGTTTTGGCATAAATATCGTCCCCTTTTAAGGAAAATTCATCCTCCTTAAAACGGATAATAAGGTACAAATCCCCGTCCGGTCCTCCGTTTACGCCTTTCCCTCCCTGGCCTGAAATGCGTATTTTACCGCCAGCTCGGATCCCTTTCGGGATCTTAACGGAAAGGGTTTTTCGTCCGGAGGGTGTATCCAGCCCGATGTGCTTTTCAGCCCCCTTAAGTCCGTCGGCAACGGACAGGTGAACCTCTACTTCCTTATCGGTACCCTTGGATTTTCCGCTGAAACCGCCTCCAAAGGCTCCGGTCTGGCTACGCGTGCCTCCACCGAAGGGATTGGAGCCGGAACCACCGAAGCCGCCCTTCTTCCCGCCAAAAGGGCTAAAGCCTCCTTCACTGAAAAACATATCAAAAAAATCGCTGAAGCCCTGTCCGCCGCCGCTCCGGAATTCATAGTGCCTGCCGCCCCCTCCGAATCCGAACTGAGAAGGATCAAAGTCCTCGCCATTGGCATAATGATACTGGCTCCCGAATTGATCGTATTTTTTCCGCTTGTCTTCGTCTCCCAGCACTTCATAAGCTTCATTAATTTCCTTAAAGCGTTCTTCCGCTTTCTTGTCCCCCGGATTTGTATCCGGATGACAGGTTTTTGCCAGCTTACGGTAAGCCTTCTTAATCTGATCCTGGCTTGCGTTTTTATCTACTCCCAAAACTTCGTAATAATCACGGTACTTCATTATTTACACCTTCTTATCTCTGACCTTCTTTGACCTTCGTTTTTATTATAGCATTTCCATTCTAAAATTCAACAGTCTTTATGGAATTACTTCAGGTGTCTTTCCCTCTTGCTTAAGCATTTAACCATGCGGATTTATCAAACTAATTTTATTGAAAACCCTGTTGTAAATGCTTAAGCGGGGTATATAATAAGAAGAATGATTTTATTTGGAGGACAAGTAGTATCATGCGAAAAGAAATCGTTGCCCTTCTTCTTGCAGGCGGTCAGGGAAGCCGGCTTGGGGTTTTAACCAAAAACAT
>JAFADM010000197.1 GCA_023424865.1 Bacillota bacterium
TGATAACATAAACCCTGAAAAGAACGTTTTTTACGGAGATACCGCTGACTCTTGCGGATTCCTCACTGTTTCCCACCGCGTAAATCTGCCTTCCCTTGCGGGTGTAGCCCAGGTAGTAAAAGGCAGCCACATAGATGAGAAGGGCAATGAGTACCATGTTGTTAATACCAAAAACATTTCCTGTTGCAATGCCCATAAAGCCGGGAGTCATGTCCTTTTGCAATATCCATCCCCCATTGCTTACAAGGTAGGTCGAGCCTCTAAAGAGGTTCATCATACCCAGGGTTGCAATAATGGGGAAAATCTTAAGCCTGGAAACCAGAAAACCGTTGATTATCCCGCAGACTGCACCTGCTGCCACAGCGATTACCACCACCAAAATCGGGCTCATGCCGGGATTGTATTTCAAAAACGTGGTGGCCGTCATTCCCGCCAGCGCCATTACAGCACCTGCGGAAAGGTCTATGCCCCCCGTAATGAGCACCATCATCATCCCCACTGAGAGTATGGCCAGAACGGCCGTTTCCTTAAGCATATCCCCTATATTTTCAGCTGTGAGAAAGCTTCCTCCCGTACGGAGATTAACAAAAACCGAAAGGAGAATAATGACGGCCAGAAGGGCAATTTCTCTTATATTGGCAACCCATGCGTTTCGTTTCATCTTTCCTCTCCTTTCTTTTAAGCGTGAGCTTCGCTCTTGCTAAGGCCCATGGCAGCCTCCAGGATTTTCTCCTGGGTGGCTTCCGCACGCTCGAAGACACGGGACAGAATTCCCTGGTGCATCACAGCAATGCGATCCCCCATGCCCAGCACCTCCGGCATTTCTGAGGAAATGAGCAATATGCCGTAACCGCTTGCGGCCAGATCCGATATGATTTTATAAATCTGGGCCTTGGCCCCTACATCCACACCCTTGGTAGGCTCATCAAGAATAATAAGCTTTAAGTCGGAATTAAGAAGCTTTGCCACAACCACCTTTTGCTGATTTCCGCCGGACAGTGAGGACGCTTTATCAAAAACGCTGACAGCTTTGACAGCCAGCTTTTCCGAAAGTGATTTAGCCCTGCTGCGCTCCGCCTTGGGATTCAACACGGTATTTTTTGTGAATTTTTCAAGGGTTGAAAGGGTTTCATTTTTGTAGATCTCCCAATCCAGGATAAGCCCCTGCTTCTGCCTGTCCTCGGGCAGATAGCCCATTCCTAAGGCCATGGCGTCTCCGGGCCGTCTTATTTTAACCTTTTTGCCTTCAAAGTAAATTGTCCCCGAGGTTAGGGGCTCTATTCCGAAAAGGGATTGGCACACCTCGGTGCGCCCCGCTCCGACAAGACCTGTCAGAGCCAGAATTTCTCCCTGCCTGACGCTAAAGGAAATGTTATGGAAATAACCCGTTCTGCAAAGCTTTTCGGCCCTCAGAATTTCAGAACCCGGCTGTGTGGCCGTTTTGGGATAGATTTGACTGATTTCACGGCCTACCATGGCCGCAATAAGCTTATCCTGGGAAATGCCTGAAACCTCCCACGTACCGATATAGGCCGCATCCCGGAAAACCGTTACCCTGTCGGCCAGGCGGTACATATCCTCAAAGCGATGGGAGATAAATATAATGGATACTCCTCCCGCCTTAAGCTTGTCGGTTATGTTGTACAGCTCCTCGCATTCCCTGCCCGAAAGGGCTGCCGTAGGCTCATCCATAATGAGAATGTCGGCGTTGGTGGAAATAGCCTTGGCTATCTCAACAATTTGCTGCTCCGCCACGGTGAGATTTCCCATTACCGAGCGGGGATCAATGGTGCTTCCCAGATCCCTTAATAGCTTTTCCGCATCCCTGTGCATTCTGCCCCAGCTAAGGGCTCCAAGGGCTGAAACCGCTTCATGGCCTATAAAAATATTTTCCGTCACCGTAAGGTGGGGATAAGCTGTTCCGTGCTGATAGATGGCTGAGATCTTATGCTTTTGCGCATCCTTGGGGTTTTTAAAGTTCACCCTCTGGCCGTTCAGGAGCATTTCGCCCTCTTCGGCCTGATGGACGCCTGTTATCACCTTTATGAAGGTGGATTTGCCCGCTCCGTTTTCGCCCATAAGGGCATGTATTTCACCCCGGCGCAGAGAGAAATGAACGCCATTGAGGGCTTTCACACCGGGGAACTGCTTTGTTATACCGTTTAACTCCAGAATAGCCTCATCCATTGTCCTCAACTCCCGTCCTTTGGGATTGCTTAAGCCGTGTATTTAAGCGTTTAGCTTAACTGTCGGCTTTACGCCCGGCCCCGGAGTTTATCGGGGCTACGTGTCAAGGATAGCATTCATGAGGTATTGGAGTGAATGGAAAATAGTAAAACGAAGATGTCAAAAAGTGAAATTCAACAAAAACTCTGTTTTATTCCTTTCCAATTTGGGCAATATACTCAGACGGCCATAAACCGGTTTCCTTTTTAAAGCTTTTTGAGAAATAGTAGGGATCCGGATAACCCACATGGGAGGCCAGCTCCTTTACAAGAATGCCGGGGTTTTCCCTCATAAGCTCAATGGCTTTTTTCATACGCAGATAAGTAAGATAATCACTGGGAGACATCCCCTTATAATTGCGAAAAAGCTTACTTAAATAAGAAGGTACCAGACCGAATTTTTTGGATAGAAGCATGGTGGTAATGTCCTTGCTGTAGTTCTCGTTTAAATAGGCTTCCACACCGTCGAGCAGGGCGTTGCTCTGAGTGCTTTGCCCGGCTTCCTCCCCGGGAGGAGAGCTAAACAGCTCCGCCATATCCTCCGCAAGCTCCTGTGGCCTAACACAGTTGGACACGGCTCCTGCCAGATCCAGCTTAAGGTAGGCAAGCCTTCTGTCGGAAGGCTTTGTTCCGGGATTAAAAGGAGAGAGGCTTTCCAGGAATTGAAGGGTCTCCATTTGAGTGACACTGTTTTCGCAAAAAAGCTCAAAGACCTCTGTAAAGGCCTTATTAATTGCACTTGCTCTTCCCATAGCCAATGCGTTTTCCGCTTTATTTCTGGCGTTTGCAAGCACTGTCTCAGGGGGCGGTCCATCCTCAGGCATTCCCGTAAAGTAAAGGCCGGGCCGGAAAAGAACAATCCTGGAGTACAGAAGAGCTCGGAGCTTGTTAAAGACGCTGCCTGTGGCCGAAAGAGGACACAGCTTTTCATTTACAGCCAGAGAAACAGGTAAAAGGTTCTCCTGGCACAGGAGACGGTACAGCCTTTCAGCAAGGGTATTCAGCGACTCCTCATTAGCCAGGGTAAGCACAAGAATTTTTTCAGCCAGGCTTCGGCCGTTGAAGCACATAAAGCTGCTAGCCTCTCCCAAAAGGCCCTTGACTTTATCCTCCAGATTAAATTGGCTCCAGAAGCTTCCCGCGGGAAGAAGGGAATCGTCAGGCACCAGGGGAAAAGGGCCTGCACAGAGAAGAAAAACACCATACTTTTCATCTTCCCCGGCGTCGGAACCTTCATAAGGTATGGCATCCGGTAAAACGGGGCCGCCATGCAGGGAGGACTCCACTCTTTTTCTTAAGTTTGCGCTGCTCCGTGCGGCCGCCTCCACCTCCAGCTTTTTCAAAAGCTCTTCCATGCCCTCCCGGGACACCGGCTTTAAAAGATAATCAAAAACATGGTACTGAAGCGCTTTTCTGGCATACTCAAAATCCTGGTATCCGCTTATCACCACCACCGTGGTTTCAGGCCACCGGCTTCTTACCTGCCCGGCCAGAGTCAGCCCATCCATGACGGGCATGCGCACGTCGGTAAAGAGAATGTCCACCGGGGCGTCCGCTAGCTTATCCAAGGCACTCTTCCCATTAATAGCAGTGTCTTCCACCCGAAAAAGGCCCCCATAATCCTCCACCATCCGGGTAAGCATTCTTAAAATGGGAGGTTCATCCTCCACGATCATCACACGCAGCATTACAGGCTACCTCCAATGGTTATCCGGGTTCCTCTGGGCTTATTGTCCTCAATCCGGCAAAAGACATCCTTTCCGGTATGAAGCATCAGCCGGAGAATGGCGCTTCGAAGGCCCAGTCCACCGATTTCAAGTCTTTTAAAGGCTTCCTCGGGATTGGTTTTATAATCCGACAGCGCCTCCATAATCTGCTCCTTTATTTCCGGTGAAAAGCCGCCCCCATTATCTGAAACTGAAAGAAACCACTCTTCGTTGGCTTTACCCGCTTCTACCTGAATTTCATACGGTGGCTCCACCATATTAAAGCCGTGCTTAAAGCAGTTTTCCGCCAAAGGCTCTAAAATGAGCTTGGGCATAAGCATGGCCAAAAGGGTTTCATCGTAGCTTACATCATAGGTAAACAGACCCTCGTAGCGTTCCTGCATCAGCTCAAGATAGCGCTTCAAATGGTCCAGCTCGTCCTTTAAGGTTACGGCATTTTTATAGGACGCGGCATAGCGCATCATAGCCGACATGTTTTCGCACATACGCACAATCCGCTCCTGGCCGCTTTCCATGGCTGCCGCGCTTATAACGGTAAGGGTATTAAATAAAAAATGGGGATTTATTTGGGATTGCAGGGCAAACAGGGCGGCTTTTTTTTCCTGCTCCACCGTATAATTTAGCTTTTTGAGCATGGAATCAAAGGCCAGATCCAGCTGACGGATTTCATCCAGCTTATCCCCTCCCTCATAGGTTTCGGGCAGGGTTCCCAGCGTAATGCCGCTTACCGTATTTTTAAGCCGTACCAGAGGCTCGCTTAAACGTTTTGCAATGAGGTTGATAACAAAGAACATAATGGCTGTGAGTGCCAGGCAGCCTACAAAAAACAGGGCCATAAGCTGCCGGTAAGGCGCCAGCATATTGGATTTGGGCTGTGTGAGGGTTACTGTCCAGCCGTATTTCTCGGATTTCCGGGAAACGGAGTTAATGGTACCGGCCTTGGCTTCCGGTTGGGTTTTAGCAGGCAAAATAACCCGTTCCTGACTGTCGGTGATGGAAATATCAATGCCCTTGATCTCTTCAAAGCGAAGCATTTCCTCCAGCTTATCCACATCCTGCATAATTTCGGCTACCCCATAAACCTCACGGGAGTAGATATTCATAACAGGCATGGTCATAGTGACATAGGAAGAGGTATAGTAATCCGAGTATCTGTCCTTTTCCGGTACCGAAAGCCTGGGCTTTCCATCAGCTAAAAGCTTCATCTCCCCACCGATATCCCTGCTTTTTATCACTCTCTCGGTGTAAGCCTCGTCTATCTGGGTACCGGAGCTTACAAAATCCCCATAAGGATTAAAAACCATGATACGCCAGATGGGTGTACGAATGCCATTAATGTTCTTAAGAAGGCTTCGTGCTTCAATATCCAAAAGGACGTTTTTCCTGAAATAGTTCACACTTCGGTTATGGTCGGTTATACTTCCCAGCAGGCTGATAAGCGAGGAGCTGGTCATTACCCGGAAAGCCACATCCTCCATTTCATCCAGAAAAAGCTCCGTCTGTTTCAGGGACTGGCTGGCCAGCTCCGTCTGGTTTAAATTGGCCATACGAATGCTGGTGCTTTGTATATACTGATAAAAGGCAGCCATAAACAGCAGCATAAAAGCTGCAAAAATGGCACAGTAGGCCATGACCAGACGTTTTATAAAAAGGCCTTTTTTTATGGCTCCCACCTTGATTGCTCCTTTGTTGGATTCAATGTGCCGGGCTGTCTTTCCCTAAACCATCCTCAGGTTTGTACACTCTTATATTAAACAAAAGACCAGGCCTGCATCAACTTTATTTCAAATTTTCGAGCCTTGCACTCATAGTCATACTTAAATTTCAAGGGGAAATGCGCCTCTACCCAAAGCATTATCCTATCTGTCCGTACTGGCTTCCGATAATTCTTCTCCCAGGCTTAAAATACTGTCCTTGAAAAGTCTTTCCAATACTTTCACTGGGTATCCCATGAAAAAAGCCGGACAGAGGCAGGCTAATGAAGCTTGCTGTTCTCCGTCCGGCTAAAATATTATTTTGCCTTTTATGGGTTAATAATCCAGGATGCAATATCCTCAATGACATAGGAGGGAACATTGGCCGGCAGATAGTATTCCTGTGGCGTACTCATTGCCCCCTCACCTTCGGTAAACATGTGATTGAGCTTGGGATAGAGCTTGAAGGCCACATTATCACGGCCCTCCAGTGCATTAAGCCAGCCTTGATAATCTTCTTTGGCAGTAACCTGGTAATCCCTTTCACCCTGAAGGATTAGAAGGGGTGAGGTAAGTTTTTTTGCCGTAGAGGAAGGATTAACACTGTGCATGTCCTGCCACCAGTAGGGCGTACCCAGCATAAAGCCTGCCGGAGGATTGTCCGGATTAAAGCCCGCTGCCTTGACCATTTCCAGCTGGCCCCTGTAAAAGTCCACCTGAGCCTTGGTTGCCATTCCCAGGCTGTAAAGATACTCGTACTGGGCAAGCATGACATCGGCAATGCTCCGGGTTATACCGCTTAAGACAATACCGCCCTTAAAAAGGCTTTCCTTAGTGGTTTCAAGAATTCGGGGCACCAGGGTTGCTCCCTGGCTGTGGCCGGCGACATAAATCTGCGACGAATCAATTTCTTTTAAGGTTTTTAGAAGCTCTCCGGCCAAAATGGCATCCTGAGTGGTTTCCTCCCAGGTTGTAATATCGGCGAGGGCTGCAATCTTCAAATTGTGTTCATAGCTTCTTTTTTCATAGGCCAGAACGGCAATTCCTTTGGAGGCCAGTCCAACGGACAGATCCCGGAAGGGTTTTAGTGGACCAAGGGTTTCGTCCCTGTCGTTGGGGCCGGAGCCATGAACCAGCACAACGGCCGGAAAAGGTCCTTCTCCCGCGGGAAGCGTAAGGGTTCCGGGCAGGCTCCATTCGCCCTGACCAATAACCACTTCCTTTTGTATGTATTTATCAGGATTGTCGTATTCCGGAGCCTGATAAGGTACGGAATACGTTTGCTTCAAAATAAGGTCATCAATCTGGGCCACATCGTTAAAGCGCAAAATGAAATCCAGATCGCCCATAAGTGGGGAGGAATAATGAGTGGTAACATTTTGATGCACCAGATTGCTGCTGACGGTTTTGCCGCTTTCCGAAAGAGCTCCGAAGGAATTAAAGCTGGCTGAGAGCTGTGCCATTATTTGGGGTGTGGTTCGATTTTTCAGATAGGCGCTCTGAAGAAAAAGACAGTCGTCTATCCGGCCTGCTGCAAGGGATTGGGTAAAGCTGTCCGAGAGAATGGAAATACAGCTGTCGTAGGAGAGATTCAGAGAAAAGGCTTCATTAATAAGGGATAGAGGCACGGTAATACGCCCGTGGGCACTATTGATTTCCGAGGACAATATCCTGGCTTTGCCATTGACGACGGCCTCCTTCGTTCCCGGCTTGATTTCAAGGGACAGGTTTTTTAGAATGGCTTTGGCTGTTTTTGTGTCATTATTCCAGGACACTGTTGCCCCCTGGGCTTCCATGATGAAACGAAAGGGAACCTGCTCTTCATTGTGGGAAACTGCGGCAGAGACAGCAATCAGCTCTGATGCGGCGTGAGCAGGCAGGCTGCTGGACAGAAGGACAAAAGCAGCGACCGCTCCTGCTAGAATGCGAACCGTTCTTTTCAGTGGTTTTTTCATAGTAACCTCCTTGGTATAAAAATCATCGGGAGGGCTTTATTGCCCCGGTCCGTTGGCGTTACGTTCCAATTCCAAGCTGTCATAGAGGGTTTCAACAAGACGTAAAAGCTCTACTTTTGACATTCCTCTTGAAAAGGCTTCGGCAACAAGAGGCTTTACTGCTTCTTTCAGAGTATTCTCATAGGCTTCACTGAGGCCCGGACTTCTGTCAGGATGCACCACAACGCCTCTCTGGCGGTGAATAAGAATAAATCCGTCCTGTTTAAGAAGGGCATAAGCTTTATTCACCGTATGGAAATGAATACCGAGCTCGGATGCTAAATGTCTGACAGAAGGCAGTGGCTGCCCCGGTTTGAGCCTTCCCGCACCGATTCCTTCAATAATTTGTGTTCTTATTTGCTGGTATAAGGGAACGTCCAGCTGCAAATCAAGTTTTATTAGCACGCGCGCCCTCCTTGTCCCGGTTTATAGGCCGGGGTTAGAGACCATCTGTTATACATAGGATATAACAGATAAAACTTTATGTCAATCATTCCCTTCTCTCCCTTTCTTATATGCCCTTGGTGAAACTCCGTAATACCTCTTAAAGGCGTTGGAGAAATGCTCCACAGTTGAATAGCCCAGTTCTTCGGAAATGCCTGTAATACTGCGGCTACTGTCCTCAATGAGTATCAGCGCCGCCGACATTCTTGCCTCCGTTCGCTTTTGCAGAAAGGTTTTTCCGTAATGCCTGTCAAGGAGGCGTTCAGTCTGTCTTGTACTTAATCCCAGCCGTTGGGCCAGTGTTTCAAGAGTTAAATAAGGGTATTCATATAAAAAGCATTCCTCAATAATAAGGTAATTCCTATCCACAATATTGGATGCCGGAAAATGTACCCTGGACGGCCTGTTCTGTTCATAATTTCGGACAAGCAGCACCACAAGCTGCTTAAGAAGGGCTTCCACCTGGCTGGTATAGCCCGCCTGCTGTGACCTGAGCTCATGGAAGAGATGACCCATGAGGTCCTGAATATTTTGAGTATCCTGCCCGAACCAGAGGGGTGTTTTTTCAAAGAGATCCAGAAGAGGTGAAGGCTTTGAACCCGTTCCGCCATCCTTTTTAGTGTCAATTTTAAGGTAAACGCAGTATTCCACCATGGGATCGGCTTTGTCCGGCACCTGGGAATGCTCCACATGGGGCCCTGTTACATACAGGGTATTGGGTACGATACGATATGAGATGTGATTTAAGGTTATTTTTCCAAAGCCTGAGGGAACATAGTGGATTTCGTAGCTTCTGCCGCTGTGGCTGTGGCTGGGAATGGCAAAACGGAAGCGATCACAGGTAAGCTTAAGAGCATAAAGGGTTGCCCCCTCCAAACTGAAGCAGATGTTGAGGTTATTATAAAATTGTCCAGCAAAGGTTGGCAGCATCCTTTTACCCCTCCGGTATAATCCTATAAAATAGAAGTCAGTCCGTCAACATAAAACCTGCGGCAATGCGACATTCAGAAAGCTTAATTGTCAGAAAACGCTGTTCTTACTTTATTTCCTCCTGCTATAAAATAAAGGGGCCGGGGACATATCCTAAAACCCGGCAGAAGGATGTGTCTAATGTGAAATTTGAAGCAAGCTTTGAATCCCTCTATCAATACAGGTGCCCGGATTGGTTCAGAGACGCCAAATTCGGCATATGGAGCCATTGGGGCCCTCAGAGCGTTCCCATGTACGGGGATTGGTATGCCCGGAATATGTATATTGAGGGAACGCCCCAATACCTTTACCATCTTCGGAAATACGGGCACCCCTCCGAATTCGGCTATAAGGATATCTGCGCCTTATGGAAAGCGGAACGCTTTGATCCCGAGGGGCTCATGGAAAAATATGTCCGTGCCGGCGCCCGCTATTTTGTAGCTCAGGCGATGCACCATGATCATTTTTTCAACTACCCCTCCAGGCTTAATTCCATGAACTCGGCTAAGATTGGCCCAAAGAAGGATATCTGCGGTCTGTGGAAGAACGCGGCAGACAAGCATGGGCTGCCCTTTGGCCTAACGGAGCACCTGGGCGCTTCCTTTTCATGGTGGAGCGTTAATAAGGGCAGCGATAGGGAAGGTCCCTATAAAGGTATTTCCTACGACGGAAGCAACCCGGATTATAAGGCATTCTATTTTGAAAACCAGGAGCATCCTCCCAGTAAAAAGGCAGAGCCCTGGTATACCACCAATAAGCGCTTTCGCCGGTATTGGCTGGAAACTATGAAGGAGCTGGTGGATTTATACCGTCCGGATTTATTATACAGTGACGGCGCCCTGCCCTTTGGAGTCATTGAAAAATCCCACCAGGCAGACTCCGATTTTGCCGAGGGACTTGAGGCTGTGGCCTATCTTTATAACGCCTCCATCCAAAGCCATGGTGAAAACCGCGCCGTATACAATCAGAAGGACAGGCGTCCCCAAATCTACAACGTGGGTACCCTGGACATTGAAAAAAGCCAGCTTCCGGATATTCATCCGGAACCCTGGCAGACCGATACCTGCATAGGCAACTGGTTTTACGATGTGAGGCAGCCCTTTAAGAAATCTGGACACATTATTGAAATGCTTGTGGATATCATATCCAAAAATGGAACCCTGCTTTTGAACATTCTCCAGCTTCCCGACGGCTCCCTGGATAGGGAGACCGACTGTATCCTGGAAGGTCTGGCAGACTGGTTTAAAATATGCGGAGAAGGGGTTTACGCCACCCGACCCTGGCGCATATCCGGCGAGGGCGACAGCCGCGTTGTTATAAACGGCTTCCAGGAAAGCGCCGTGGAATGGAATGCTTCTGATTTTCGGTTTGTCCAGAAGGACGGAACCCTATACGCCTTTATGCTAAGGGCATCCGAAAACGGTACGGCTGTTCTGAAGAGCCTGTCGGAAAAGGATCAGGTAAAATCCGTGAGACTTCTTGGTCATGGTGAGGTCAGCTTTGCCCAAAGCTTCGGTATACTCACAGTCAAGCTTCCCGAAAAACTTCCCACACCCTATACCAATTGCCTGGCCATAAGCTTTTAAATCCGGTTTCTGCGGATTTTTAAAACGGGACAGCCGGTTTATGCAGGCCGGCTGTCTGTTTTTGTCTCTTCTTTTATTCGAAGAACGCCTACCATGAACAAAGCTATGGCGCCACCGCCCATGAGGGGCAGCCAAAAGGCTGGAATTCTTTCAATTAATATTCCTGACAGGATATAGCCCATAGGCGTAAGTATTTTAACACAGCTCAAGCTGATACTGAGCGCACGTCCCCGTATATCCTCCCGGACCCTTGTCTGATATTCATTTAAAAAGGGAATGTCGATTAAGGACAAAATGATTCCGAACAATATCATGAAAACGCCATAATAAGGTATTGCTGCCATGAGAGGAACAAGGCTCCCCAGCATGGGGGGCAAGGCAAGCAAGGGTAAGCCCACTGCTGAAAAGACACCAATGGCAGCCATTAATTTATCATAGGAACAGGATGCCATTATTCTTTTTACCAAAAGAGCCCCTACAATCATTCCCGCAGGCATAAAACACTGCAGGATACCATAGGTTTGAGCCGGTAAAGCATAAACATTGTTAAGGATATAAGGTACGGGAACCCCATAACTCAAGGCAAAGACGGGATTCAACACCAGAAAGTACATCAGGGCCTTTCGAATCCACGGTGTGGCCTTTATATAAGAAACACCCTCTATAAAATCTCTTTTTAGCTCTAATTTCTTTTTTTCTGATTTCTCTCTCTCGAACAAACGGAAATGAATCATGGACTCGGTTAATGCTGTCAGTAAAAAAGCAATGCCGTTAAAAAGTATAAAGAACCTTATATCTGTCACAACATATAAAAGACCTCCTATGCTCGGACTTGCTATTGCCGATATTGCATCAACGATTTTGGCAGTGGAATTTATCTTCAAAATGTTACTTTCCGAAACAATATGAGGTATTGCCGAGCTGATGCACAGGTTATAGAGTGCTTGAGCCACAGAAAGCAGTAAAGTAGCCCCATAAATCCCTTTTATGTCCAACCCGTTTTCCGTAAGCAAAAACAAACCGATTAGGAGCGCTCCGCAAAAGGTATTGGTGAAAACCGCCAGCACCTTTTTATTGAATTTATCGGCTAAAATACCTGCAAAGGGGCCGATGACTACCGTAGGAAGAATTTGAAGACAGAGGGTAATGGCAAAGGACAGGCCGGAACCGGTCAGTTTTAAAACGTACAGCCCCACGGCAAAGGTATAGACAGAGGACACAAGGGCTGAAAGAGCTCTTCCGGTAATGAACAGTGTGAAATTCCTTCGTTCTTTTTGCTGAATAGATAAGTCTCTCAATTAATCGCCTCCCTGACATAGGCAATTGTAACCCACGGTGTCAGGCCGACGTCAAGCAGCAAAACAGGACGTTTTTTTAGCAAAAAAAGCAAAAGGCGGGGTTAACCCGACCTTTTTCCAATAAAACAGTAAGCGGCTACTTTTTCGTCATCCTTAAAATAACTTTCATAGATTCCGCCCTTGCTGACGGTATTTGAAAGGTATTCCACATGCTTGACAAACCCCAGCTGCTCTATCCTTTCCTCCAGGCAATCCTTTCTGAAATTGGGCCGGAAGTCGGGAGGAATTTGGCTTTCATGGCTGAAGTTTTTAAAGACAATGTAAGCTCCGTAAAGCTCCGCATCCTTTTTATAATAGCGCTGAATAAGACTTAGCAAGAAGCCCTTGTTGTCAAAGCTGTAATTGCTAGTACCTGTAAAATCGCAGACAACATCTACAGAGGCAGCTTTTAGGGGGATACATAAAAAATCGGTGCAAATAAATATAAGCGCCTTTTTACTGTCGGCTTTCTCCATTGTTTCCTTCAAGGCTTTTAATTTTTCATAATTGGAATCCACAGCAATATACAGGGCATCCTCCGGAAGAGAATCATAAATGCGCCTCAAAAAAAAGCCGCTGCCGCTGCCCAGCTCCAGAATAAGCTTTTTTGAAAGGCCCTCAAAAGGTATATTCCGGAAAAACCATTCTAAGGTTTTATAAACCTTTAGAAGGTAATCCTCATCGGTATGCTTTATATAGGACTGAACATCAATAGGAGGATATCCTTCCGTGTTTAACTCCTCCTGGCAAACAATTCCGTCCACAACACGGTACCCGGTGCCGCATCTGCATTTCAGCCTCCCTGAAATCACCCGGTTGTCGTCAATTAAAGCTTCCTTAAGAATAAGGGGACCTCCGCAGTGGTGGCAGCATAGGTGCCCGAGCCATTGAAGCTCCAGCCCCAGACTGAACTTTTTCGTGTCCTTAAGGGCATCAAGCCGTTGAAGCTCTTCCTCCAAAAGGGCTACCTTCTGCTCCAGCTTCCCTATTTCAGCCCTTACCGAGTCCCTCTTTATCTTAAAAACATCCTTGTAGCAGGCCTCTTTCTGTATAGAGGTTATCTTTCCAAGCTGATTGACTACGAAAATATCCTTTATTTCCTGCAAGCTGAATCCAAGAGATTTCAGATGTGTGACTTCATTAAAGGCCTCCTGGCAGCGGGAATCAAAGGCATACTGGCTCTTTGCCTTGGATGGCAGCAACAACCCCAGGCTCATGTAATGGCGGAGGGTATCAATGCTTACCTGATTCTTTTTTGCAAATGCACCTATTTTCATATATCCAAATCACCTTAGAAAAAGAGGCATCAGCCTTTTGAAGGCAATGCCTCTTTTATTTTTTCTTCATTCATCCGTTCCAATTCATAAAACTTGCGCCTATATTGGGAGAGGATGAAGTTGCTTACGCAAATGGCTGCCAATTAAAGAGGAACCTTTACCAGAAGCTTTTTTGCCGTGGCGCTTCTATCCCTGACACAGGCCTTGTGGCCGTCCTCGGGAAAAAAGATGGCGAAGGTGCCAGGCACAAGCTTTAAGGGCGTATAGTCTCCCTCATAAGTAAAAAATTCAATGTCTTTTTTCTCATCATAACCCAGGCCTTTGCCTAAATCGGCTTTTGGGGCATATCCGATAATTTCGCCGCCCTCCACAATAAACTGGATGTCGATGAACTTCTCATGGGTTTCCCATTTGGCATCTCTGGGGTTTTTAGTATCATAGCTTGTGACACTGGTGTAGATGCCGTTGTCAAAATCCGTCCTGCCCAAAGGTGATCCTTTTTCTAGAATCTCCTTTAAGTAGCCTATACCCTTCTTAATGTTTTCGGATAAAAGGGCATATTTTTCAATATTGTCCAGGGTGTCGATAATCATGGCTTTGCTCCTTTATTGTTTCTGATTTTTATTTTTGCATTCCATTTTAGTTTTCGGTATTTGGAAACGCCGCCTTAGAGATAAATGCAAAACCCTCTTTTCCTGTCACCGTCAAAGCCCAGGCTTTTATAGAAGGCATGGGCTTCGGTTCTGTGGCTTCCGCTTAAAAGCATCACCTTACAGCAGCAGGTTTCCCTTGCAAAATCCAAAGCCTTTTCTAAAACCGCCCTTCCAAACCCTTTTCTTCGTGCATCAGGGTGGGTAATCACATTTTCTATAATCCCAAAGGGCCTTCCTCCATGGGAAAGGTT
>JAFADM010000330.1 GCA_023424865.1 Bacillota bacterium
GGTTGCGGCAATGAAAAAAGACTCCGCCCTTTTAAATCCCCAAAGAGAGCCGGTGGTTGGTGTAAACCGGCAGGATTTAAGGCTTATCCGCTTTTGGAGCCGTCGGTGACGAACCGAAGGGGAATGCCCTTTACAGCATTTATGAGAGGTCGGCGTAAAAGCCGGCAATCTGGGTGGTACCGCGGATGATAAACTTCCGTCCCATAGCTTTTGCATGGGATCGGGAGTTTTTTTGTTGCTTAGAAACGCATGAAACCTTCCGGCTCCCGAAAGAAAAACGAGTCAAAAGCCGAGCAAAAAGCAAGGCCCCGTATAACGGGGACAGGAGGGAAAACATGCTGGACATTAAGTTTTTACGTACCAATCCTGAACTGGTAAAGGAAAATATCCGTAAAAAGTTCCAGGATTCCAAGCTGGTGCTGGTGGACGAAGTGATCACCATGGATCAGCAATGCCGTGAAGCCAAAACACGGTGTGATTATTTAAGAAGCCAGAGAAATGCCGTCAGCAAAAAGATCGGTATGCTCATGGGCAAGGGTCAGAAAGAGGAAGCCGAGGAGGCCAAGAAAAGCGTGGCTGAAATGGCCGAAGAGCTGGCTGAGCTGGAAACCCGCCTTGAAACCCTGAATGCCGGAATACGGGAAAGGATGCTGGTTATCCCCAACATAATCGATCCCAGCGTCCCTTTGGGCAAGGATGATTCTGAAAACGTGGAGCTGGAGCGCTTTGGCGATCCTGTGACACCGGCCTTCGATATCCCCTACCACGTGGAAATTATGGAAAGGCTTAAGGGTATTGACCTGGACAGCGCCAGAAAAACCAGCGGCAACGGCTTTTATTATCTTTGCGGCGATATTGCGCGGCTCCATTCCGCCATTTTATCCTATGCACGGGATTTTATGATTGATCGTGGCTTTACCTATTACATCCCGCCCTTTATGATCCGCAGCAATGTGGTAACCGGTGTCATGAGCTTTGCTGAAATGGAAAACATGATGTACAAAATTGAAGGCGAGGATTTGTATTTAATCGGAACCAGCGAGCACTCCATGATAGGAAAGTTCATTGATACCATATTGGAGGAGGATCAGCTTCCCCAGGCTCTTACCAGCTATTCCCCCTGTTTCCGCAAGGAAGTGGGTGCCCATGGCATTGAAGAGCGCGGCGTATACCGCATCCATCAATTTGAAAAGCAGGAAATGGTTGTTGTATGCGAGCCCGAGGAAAGCCCCAAGTGGTTTGTAAAGCTTTATGAGAATACCATTGACTTTTTCCGTTCCCTGGACATTCCCGTGCGTGCGCTGGAATGCTGCTCCGGCGATTTGGCAGACTTAAAGGTAAAAAGCGTGGACGTGGAGGCCTGGTCTCCCAGACAGCAAAAGTATTTTGAGGTGGGAAGCTGCTCCAATTTAGGAGATGCCCAATCCCGCCGACTGGGCATAAGGGTAAGAAACAAGGAGAGCGGAAATTATCATCCTCACACCCTCAATAATACGGTAGTTGCCCCCCCCCGTATGCTTATCGCCTTCCTTGAAAACAATTTAAAGGAAGATGGCAGCATTGCCATCCCTGAACCCCTTCGCATGTATATGGGCGGCAAGGCCTTTATAAAATAATCCCAGAGTTTAAAAACCCGTTGGCCTGACTGGCCAGCGGGTTTTTTATTGGTAGCCGTTTACGTAAGCAAATCCGGCTAATGGATGGGGTTCTTATTCAGAAAGGGCCTTTACAGGTTTTGAAAAGCAAAAATAATAGAAATCCCTTTGCTTGTCAAAGCTTGCCCCCAAATGGTGCATCACCCATAAAATTTCACCTACGGACTTGGATGTGGAACAGGCGCACACAAGCTGCCCTCCCGGCTTTAAAAGCCCGTACAATTCCCCAAGGAGATTCGTCCTGTCCGGCAGCACCTCTCCGTCATATTCCACCAGAATATAATCGTAGCTTCTGCTACCCATAACGGAGGACACCTGTTTAACTGTCCCTACGGCACACTCCTTGCATATGGTTTTCAATTCAACCATATTGCGGTTAGTCCCTGAAAGGTAGTATAAATCCACTTTATTGCTTCCGTGGCTGTTGCAAAAATTCTTTAACTGAAGAGCAGTTGTGCCGTAGGAGAGGCCAAGTCCCAGGATAGCAACCTCTTCCTCCCCGCCAAACCTTAAAATATCCAAAACACTATAGTCAATTAATCCGGCCACATAGGGATCCACCCCAAACTTATGCACAAACAGGATTTTATTCCTCATGGCCAATGATGTGTCTTTAACATATTCCGCATTAAAGGTACGGGCACCAAAATGGTACACAAAGGTGTCCTTTGCCAATAGGGTTTTGTACCCCATGCGTCTTATTGAAAAGCTTATGGCATCATCGTCGTAGCAGCCGGGGTTAAAATCCTCATCAAAGCCGCCTACTTTTCTTAATATATCCGTTGGATAAATACCGGTATAAATAATAAGCTTGAGACGTTCTTCCCATAGATGAGGGTTACTGACATTGTACGCCTTTGCGGCTTCCTGCATTTCTTCCATAGTATAAAAATTAAGGCCTACCTGCTGGTAATTGCAGGAGGCATTGCACACCGGAACAATAAGCCCGACGGAGGGATCTGTTTCCAGGCAAATAAGCAGATTGTCCAGCCAGTTTGCTGTAACAATAATATCATTGCTGATATTCATGGTGTACTTGCCCTCAGCCAGAGCGAAACCTTTGTTAAAGGCTTTGCATACACCTATATTTTCCGGGAAACTGAGCTTTTTAGCGTTTGGAAGGCTTTCGAAATACTCGGCTGTACCGTCGGTGGATCCGTTATTAATTGTGATGAGCTCAAAGGGGATATGCGATGTGTAACGGTAAATGCTTTCGATGCACTGCCTGGTGTACTCAAGCTTATTGAAGGCCAGCACAACAAGGCTTACAAGAGGGCCCCCCTCCTGGGAGGCATATTCATTGCTCATTTCCATTTCCCCGAACATGAAGTGCTTTATTTGCCACTTTGTCCGTTTTACTAATTTAATAATTCACATTATGCATAAACTCCCATAATGTGCTTGGAAACAAGCTGAAAATCTACTCCCAGAAGAGGGGAACTACTAATTGTTTATTTTATTCCGTAAGGAGGCACTGTCCTAAGCTTGTCTTTATTCGGGAAGAGGGCATGCGGTTGTCTGGTTCAGGCTGCTCAAAACAAGTCCTGCGCTAGCATCCATTGTGACAGTGGTTCCGCTTCTCAATACCTCAGTGGCATGCTCAGAATGAACAATAACCGGAATGTCCAGGGACAGTCCCACAATAGCAGCATGTGAGGAAAGATCGCCCTTTTCCGTTATAATGCCCTTTGCCCTGCGAAGAAGGCTCATCAGGCGATTGCTGGTTTCAGGAATAACCAGGATTTCTCCCCCGTTAAAGGTTTTTAAGGCTTCCTCCTCGCTCTTACAGACGCAAAGGGCTCCTGTTGCGGATTTTTGGGTTACACCCTTGCCCTGGGCCAGGATATTGCCTACCACATGAACCTTCAGGATATTGGTCATACCCGGTATGCCCAAAGGCAAACCCGCTGTGAGTACAACAAGATCGCCGCATTTTACCACACCGGATTCCACGGCTTTATCAACTGCATGCTCAAACAGTTCGTCACTGCTGCTCTTTTCTTCAAACAGCACAGGAATAACACCCCAGGACATGGCCAGCTGGCGATAAACCTTTTCACTGGTTGTACAGCCGACGATGGGGCATTGGGGCCGGTATTTGGATATCATGCGGGCTGTGCTTCCGGTTTTCGTAACCGTCACAATAGCCGAAGCGTCCAAATCGTGAGCCGTTGTACAGGTAGCGTGGCTGATGGCATTGGTAACATTTGAGGAAGGCTCAACATCCATAATGGTGAAAAGCCTCTTATAGGGAACGGCCTTTTCACTGCTTTCAGCAATACGGGCCATGGTGCGTACACTTTCAATGGGGTATTTACCGATGGAGGTTTCCCCAGAGAGCATAATGGCGCTGGTACCGTCATAAATGGCATTGGCAATATCGCTGATTTCTGCACGTGTGGGGCGGGGCTTCACTATCATGGAATCCAGCATCTGAGTTGCGGTGATGGATTTCTTGCCATGAAGCTGAGCCTTTTTAATGAGCAGCTTCTGTATACGGGGCAGCTCATTGTAATCAATTTCCACACCCATATCGCCTCGAGCTACCATAAGCCCGTCACTGGCCATAAGGATTTCATCAACATTATCTACGCCTTCGCTGTTTTCGATCTTGGCTATAATCTCGATATCATGACCACCATTGTCCTCCAAAAGCTTGCGAATATCAATTATATCCGCTGCGCTACGGGTAAAGGAGGCTGCAACAAAATCAAAATCATTTTTAGCGGCGAACAGGATATCATCTATGTCCTTGGGACTTAAGT
>JAFADM010000377.1 GCA_023424865.1 Bacillota bacterium
TGAGGGCCAGTGGCGGTATTTAACTGAAAAGGAAATAAAGCAAGTCAGGAGCGGTGGTCATGAATAAAGGCATACCCGGCGCCCGTTCAGGGGGCGGAAAGGTCAAATCCATTGTTTATTATTTAAAGGATGCCATTAAGTTTTACGATACGGAAAACCCCTGGGTGGCCCGAATTCTTTTTGTAGTGATGCTGGGAATTATATTTGGAAGCTACTGGCTGACCAGCCCATTCACACAGACGTTTTTTGAAAACGCCAAGAGCTTTAGCACTTATATGAAAGAAAATGGCGTGGCGGCTATCGGCCCCTCAATGTTAAGCGTTCAGCCCTATCTGGACATGCTCAGGCCTCTTCTGATGGTTATGCTCATATTGGGTGGGGTTCAGGTGCTGAACTATTTTATAGGAATGGTTTACGGAACCTATTATTACTCCGGCCTTACACATCCTGAGACAAGCCTCAGGGAAAGGCTTATGCTTTTTGTGAGCCGGCTGCCCAAGCTCATTGTTTTTAACATCCTTTTCTATCTTGCCTTCGGGGTGGCTATCGGAGCTTATGTCATTATAACAGCGCTGCTGACCATGCTGTTTCCTTTGTTTGCAGTCCTTATTCTGATGTCTTCGGTGCTCATACTTATTGTCAGCGCATTGTTTGTTTTCAAGGATTATCTAATAATCGAGTTTAATCCTTCCCTAAAGCTTAACCTTCGTAAAACTCTGGATATAACTAAAAATTCTAAGAAAAATATTATTATCAACGTGACCTGGCCAATTTGTATTCAGTGGCTGTTAAGCGGGCTTATTGCCGATGTGGGCGATGCCGTTTTAGCCATGTTTATTGCTTCCTTCCTGGAGGCTGTGCTCCAGCTTATAAGGCAGCGGCTTGTGGTACTTATGTTTATGGATGCGGCCTGCATGGAGCGAAAGGATATTCGCCACGATCCGGAAGAATGGTCGGAATAACTCGCTGCCGTTGTAATGATTGACACTTTCCGCGTTTGAAATGTATAATTATACATATTAGGAGGACTGAAAAAATGCTTGAATTCAACAAGATTTTAAAGGCAGATCCGGAAACGGCCGAGGCTATTCAGGCTGAGCTTGCCCGTCAACAAAATAAAATTGAGCTTATTGCTTCCGAGAACTTTGTAAGCGAAGCGGTACTGGAGGCTGCCGGCACCCCGCTTACCAATAAATATGCCGAGGGCTATCCTTCCAAAAGGTATTATGGCGGCTGCGAGCATGTGGATGTAGTTGAATCCCTGGCCATTGCCAGAGCCAAGGAGCTTTTTGGTGCCGAGCATGCCAATGTGCAGCCCCATTCGGGAGCTCAGGCCAATATGGCTGTTTTCTTTGCCATGCTGAGCCCAGGGGATGTCTTTATGGGAATGAATCTGGCTCACGGAGGACATCTGAGCCATGGCATGCATCTTAATATGTCAGGCAAGTATTTTAAACCCGTTGCCTACGGCGTAAGGGAAGAGGACGGGCATATCGATTATGATGCGCTTCGGAAAACAGCCCTGGAATGCAAGCCTAAAATGATTGTGGCAGGTGCCAGCGCCTACTCCCGCGTTATTGATTTTGAAGCCTTCCGCCGCATTGCGGACGAGGTTGGGGCTTATCTTATGGTGGATATGGCCCATATTGCCGGACTTGTTGCAGCAGGTGTTCATCCCAGTCCTGTTCCTTATGCGGATTTTGTAACAACCACTACCCACAAAACCCTCAGAGGCCCTCGTGGCGGCATGATCCTTTGCAAGGAGAAATATGCCAAGGATATCGACAGAGCGGTTTTCCCGGGCATTCAGGGCGGTCCTCTTATGCATATTATCGCGGCCAAGGCTGTGTGCCTGAAGGAAGCGCTAAGTGACAGCTTTAAGGCTTATCAGTCTCAGGTGGTTAAAAATGCCGTTGCCCTCTCTCAAGCCCTCACGGAAAGAGGTTTTACCATTGTATCCGGCGGTACCGACAATCACCTCATGCTGGTGGATCTCACAAGCAAAAACGTTACCGGTAAAGAGGCTCAGTTCCTTTTAGATGAGGTACTCATCACCGTTAACAAAAACGGCATACCTTTTGACAAGCTGAGCCCTGCCGTAACCAGCGGTATTCGTATAGGAACTCCTGCGGTCACAACCAGAGGCATGAAGGAAGCCGACATGTCGGAAATTGCCGATTTAATTGAAGCCGCTCTCAGCGGTGAATTTGAAGCCAGAAAAGTGGAGATTATAGAGAGGGTTGGTCAACTTTCAAAGCGTTTTCCGCTTTATGTATAAAAAAACAGCCCGTTGATTTTTTGCCTATGGAAGACTTCTCCGTATTCAAGACTTTTATGGAGTTTTAGCGGGTTTTGATTGACAAAGCATAGGCGTATGAGTATAATATTGCATGTTGACCTTCCAGGAGGCAAATCATGTCTTTTTTAGGAGGGGGATTTTTATGAAGCTGGACATTTTACCCATTGTCAAAAACGAAGGTGGCTCATTGTCCATAAATGAGATCGGCAAGCTGAGTGAACTGGAATCAGGATTAGGAAACGTCTTTTTTGACGGGCCTGTCGAATTTCAGGGAACCATTAAAAACAACAATGGCATGCTTGTTCTCAGGGGAGTTGCCAAAACCCATTATCACACCCAGTGTGATCGATGCGGCGAAAAGATGGACAGGGAACTGGCCGTTAATGTCAATGAGGAAATTGTTAAAAGAGCGGATGAAGAATCCGAGGAAGATGCGGAAGCATTTAACCAGGAGCGGTACACCTTTGGAGGAAATATCCTCGAACTGGATGGGATATTAACAGATAGTATTTTACTGAAAGTTCCCATGTCCCATTTGTGCCGTGAAGAATGCCCCGGGCTCTGTCCTGAGTGCGGTGCCAGGTTAAGTGAAGGTGACTGCGGTTGCGACCGCAAAAAGCCTGTAGATCCGCGGCTTGAAGCGTTGAAAAATTTAATGGATGAATAAGTGAAGCGTTATTGCGGTTCACATGAAACAGCCTGAACGGAGGTGTTACAAATGGCAGTACCTAAGAGTAAAGTATCCAAGCAAAGAAAGCATAAAAGAAGGACTCATTACAAGCTTTCCGCGCCTAATCTGGTGGCGTGCAAAAAATGCCACGCTCTCAAACTTCCCCATGTAGTTTGTAAAGAATGCGGTTCTTATGACGGTAAGGAAGTTGTTAAAACTGAAGAGAGCAAGTAATGTCTCCGTGACATTCTCTGACCTGTCCACAGGGCAGGGAAGGAGAGCTCAGCAAAGTTAAATGATAGCAGCATCTGGCCGAACAATGAATTCGGCTGGGGTGCTGTTATTTTTTGTATTGAAAAGTATAACTTTAAAAAAGAATCTGTAAATTCACAAAATTTTAATAACAACCTGGGGCTATGCTGAATATACTGTAATGACAGGAGCTGGCACGGAGGTTATGCACATGCGAATAATAGTGCTTAAGATGCCCGGATTCCTGGGAGGAATACTCAGGCGTTTTTTTCGAATCCACTAGCGTGGGCATGCAAAAATAAAAAATGTGGTTAAAACCACATTTTTTATTTTGCTATGTCTAAAAACATATTATCTCAATTATTCATAAGAGGTGTTTATGCTTTGGACAACCTGCTGGAACGCAGGCACTTGGCGCAAATATTCAAGCTCTTGGAGACCCCGTCCAGCTCAACCCGTACTTTCTTTACATTGGGCTTCCAGACACGGTTTGTCTTTCTGTTCGAGTGACTGACTTTCAAGCCGAAATGCTGGCCTTTGTTACAAACTTCGCACTTTGCCATTGCTAACACCTCCCCGTATTCCACGTACGCACCTTATACTACGATGGATATCGTTATTATTGTAATCTTTACTTTGATAACAGCAAGAAATATTTTACCACACAAATGCAAGACCTGGCAAGAAGTTTTGTAAAAAACATCGCTGCATAAAGATTTTTGCCCGGTTATTTAAATATCATCACATTGCCTATGTAAGGCAGTTCCTTTGCTCTTCCGTTAAATGTGGTAACAAGGCAGTAAATGGTGCATCCAAATATGAGGAAGCCTAAGATAGTGGCAAGTGTGCCGCCGATAAACGGAAGAAATCTTAAAATAAAACCGCCTGCCACACCTATTAACCACAGTAGAAGAGATTGGCTGGCGTGAAATTTGCCGAAGGATGAGCCGGGGCATGCAATCAGCGGCAAGAAGAAAAGCAAATAAGCAAGGCCTGCAAGGGCTTTGTTCTTCTCAATATCCTCGGGAAGAAAGTCGGTTGTACGATCCTGTATGTTCATTGTGCTTCACTATCCTTTCATTAAGTTATATTCTTTATTGTAGACGGTATTGGATGAAAATGCAAAACTTCTTTATTAGCGTACCTTCTTTTTTTTCTGCATGAATAAAAGTACGGTGCCTGCGATAAGAGAAAATAAAAAGAGTGCTCCGATGATGATAAGGCTTGTATTTTTTTCAATGCCATAGTTGCGTGTAAGAGCCGTGTAGCCGTTAAAGAGGCCAAAAGCCACGAATAGGCATGCGGACGCCATTGCCATAATGTTTTTGGGTACATGGCGCAAGATAAGAGCTCCTGCCACAAGGCCCAGGCTGTCGGCTGCAATGAGGCCTGCGCCGGAACCTAAAAAGACACTGAAGGGCTTTTCATGATAAACCGCTGCGAAGGAAAAGGTGGATAGCTGAGTTTTATCTCCCAGCTCGGCAAAGAAAAAAGCCAGCGAAATGGCTGCAATAGCGGCCGTACCGGTCTGCCCCTGCTTGTTTTCTTCCGCTTTTTCCGGCCAAAGGGACAGAAGTCCAAAAAAGATGAACAGAAGGGCAGCCCCGGCCTGTATTCCGTCGTGAAGGACTTTTATGCCGCCGATAACCGTTCCCAGAAGCACTGCCAGCAGATTAAGAAAGAAAACACCGATGACGATTCCCAAAAAAACCTGACCCGGTTTGTAGCGTGAAGCAAGGGCCATAACGAGAAACTGAGTTTTATCGCCCATTTCCATGACCAATACCATAAAAAAGGTGGTAAGAAAAATACCGGCATCCACTAACATGTAAATGTTTCCTTTTCCAGTATGTCTATTTATTAAATTTGATGCACGGCCAAAGTCAATTATTACAAAAGTACAATTGTAATCCCATTATTAAATCGGCCTAAATCCTTGTCACTGCGCAGTGAATTGCAGGCATCCAGCATTTTAAGGGTGTCTGGGGAGAATATTTCGAAGTGTTCGCCGGGTACATAAAGCTTGACCTTTCCCTTAGCCTTCATGTGTTCCAGCTCCTTGCGTATGACGGTACGAAGCACACCGCCTGTTCCGGATGAACCATAGCCGTGGATAAGCTTTAAGGCTTTTGCACCGTATGCCCGGTAGCGGGCCATTTCAGAAGCCAGCCTTCTAAGGGCTGCATCTCCGGTTGGACGACCTTCTTCAAGATTTATTGTTACTACTTCAAGTGCCATGTTTATTCTTCCTTCTTTTTTTTAATACTATAACACGAAACCTAAAGACAGCAAAAGGCGGTTAGAAAACGCCGGAACGAAGGAGGAAAAATTTTTGGCTCAGAGGGAAGACAGGGAGGACGGTATTAAACCTGAATCATTGATTTGCTTTACCAACGGCAACGAGCTTCATATTGCCATCAGTGCCCTAATCCTTAAGCCGGCCGGAGCGCTTTATGTGGTTCCAGGCCCGGGAGAAAGCGATTTTTTAAATGGTATAGATGAGCTTTTGGGGGATAAGAAGCTTTCCTGTAAATTAGAGCTCCGTTCCGGCGATGAACTTATTGAATGCGTGAGAAAACATGTCGGTAACGAGACACGGGAGCCCCAAGCAGAGGGGCAGAATGGGGGAAGGCGGCTGAAAACAGCCGTTCTGGTGAATGAATGTGAGGGTATGGAGCAATTTGCAGTGCTGATGGCTGCAGCTTCCGGCGGAGCCCCCCTGTTTTATTGTGACACGGCGGAGGGACAGGTTTATTGTCTGGGAGGTTTAATGCCCAAGTCAATCGGCAAACCGGGAGAACAGAGCACCAAGAATTGGCTGGAGGAAGGCCTGGCCGGCTTGAAGGATCTCAAGCCTGTAGAGGGCGGGCCTGTAGAGCTTCGGGTGGAGGAAATTCTGGAGGTGTCCGGCTTCAGTGTGGAGCATTCGGCGGAGGAGCTTATGAAAAGTCCTTCGGTAGGTCATATGCTGGCCTATATTACAGAGGATCCAAAAAGGTGGCAGGAGATCCGTAAAAGCATCAAAAACAACCATGAAACCCATGGCGATTGGATCTATTTCGGTATGAAGCACCGGGTTTCCCATGGAGAAGCTTCTCCTTTAAAGCATTTTACGGACTTTCTGGAGAAGAGGGAATATCTTAAGGAAAAAATTATTACCAGCAACAGGGTTATGCTCAAGATTCCCGATCCTTACATCCGAAGCTTTATTCAAATCACAGGACTCTGGCTTGAGGCCCTGACCTACAGGATGATATACGAGCTCCCCTTTATCGACGATATAAAGGCGGATGTGCGTTTCCTCTGGGGTGATCCGCCCTGTGCCGTGGAGAATGAAATTGATGTTATGGCGGCTGCCGACTCCCGGTTGATTCTGGTCTCCTGTAAGGACGTGGACAGCTTTTCCACCAATATGCTCAACGAGCTTGAGGTATATTCCCGAAGGGTGGCAGGGAGTAAGGCCGTTAGAATACTGGTAACTGCAAAAAAGCCCGGTGGCCCCCATATGTATCAGCGAGCCGAGGCTATGAATATTCGGATTATATGGTATAACACCGATCCGGAAGGCTTTTCGGGAAAAATAAAAAAGGTTCTGGAGGAGGAGCTGAAAAAGTAAATTTGACAAAATTTCTACAATATCAATCTTAAAAAAGACAGGTCAGTGACACCAAACGGTGTTGGATGAACCGTCTTTTTTCTGTGGAATTCAACCTGTGAGTTACAGTAAGTAAAGGCATGTGAATAAATGTTTTACAGTTCAAACCCGAATAAGTTATGATAAGAGGGAGGCGTGCCAGCTAAGCGGATACATTAAACAAAAGGCCGTTACAGGGGAAATGAGGAATGGGATGAAACGATTTCCGATTATCATTGAAATGCTCCTGACCATTGTCTTTTTAAGTATTGTACCCATAAGTTTGACCGTCTTTAAGTTTAACGACAGTATAAACTATTATTTTGAGGAGGAGATTGCCAAAACGGCTCTGTCCAACCTAAGCTCCTCAGAAACTATTATGAACATGTATGGCAGCAATCTCTATCGTGAAGCCATCAATTATTCCATGCTGGACTTCTGGGAGCAGCTGCGATTTTTAAAAAGCTATTACCAAATTACCGGATCCCCCGAGAGCATCAATATTGTAAACAGTGCTTACAACAGCCTTAAAAATGTGGCTTATTCCAATCTGCGAATGCATTCCATTTATCTTTACCAAAGGAATACGGATTACTTTATAAGCTCCCTCAATGGGGTGCAGCGGCTGGATAATGCCCTTGACAATGAATGGGCGCGCTTTTACAGCGATATCCTCACAGGCAGGGAGCAGTATTACTGGAAAGCCCGGAAAATTCCTGTCAACACGGAAACCGAAAGCGCCAAAGCCCTCACCACCGGTGAATTCAAATATACCGAGGTCATGTCCTTCTTCTACCTTTTAAAGCCATTAACAGGCAAAACAGAAGGGGCCATTGTCATTAACATCTATGCATCTGAAATACAGGATATCCTTAACAGCTCAGGAACAGATGAAAATAACCAGGTGTTCGTCATGGACAGCAAGGGGGATGTGGTAACTCATTATGATGAGGCGCTGCTGCATAAAAATCTTTCACAGGACGAATCCCTGACGGAGGTTCTGGCTTCCCAGGAAGCAGAGGGCTATGCCATACGAAAAAATGACAATGGAGAAAGGGAGCTTCTTACCTACAAGAAATCCGATTTCAACGATTGGATTTTTGTAAGCGTGAATTCAATGGACGCGCTTATGGCCCGGTTAAGCGCAATAAGGCTTCTTGGCATCCTCGCCCTTGTGGTTATTATGGTGTTGGGTTTTCTTTTGGTTATGTTTATCAATTACCGCATTTATTCGCCTGTGAATAAGCTGGCCCGTGCTATCCGAAAGTCTGAAAATGTATCGAATATACGCAATGAGGCTGTACTCGTTTCCAGCATTTTTGAAAAGATGTCCCTAAAGCAGACCGATATGCAGGCGGATATAGAAAACAGCAAGAGCAGCGTCAAGGCTATTTACCTTGAAAATCTCCTGCAAGGAGTTGGGGAGGAGCGGGGCAATCCTCCCGTCCGTTTTCGCTTTAACCAGTTTATTGTCATAGCTGCAATGCTGGACAGGAGAAATGAGCTTATTTTGAGTATGAGTCCCGATATTAAGCAAGCCTATATTAAGCTGTTCAATGAATTCTGGGAGGGCTGTCCCGGTACCCTGGCCAATAAAGAGGAAGCGCCGGAGGAAGGCGACTGCCATTATCTTCACACGGATTGGGGTTCAGCTGTTCTCATCGTAAGCATTGGTTCCTATGATGCCATCAATACAAGCTGGTTTATTAAGGACTGGCTGCTTCAATTTCAAAAAAAGATAGGGACACTGTCGGGCATCACCCTTTCCTATGGAGTCGGACGCTGCTATGAAGGCCATTCCGGCATACGCCAATCCTATGGTGAGGCTCTTCAGGCGCTTAAAAGAAAGCTTATCACCGGTACGGGAAGTATTCATTTCTGGCGTCGCTCCTATGAGGAGCCAGGGCATTTTTTCTACCCCTACCATCTTGAAAAGCATATTCTCAATTATCTTACCACCAATGATCTGGAATCGGTGAAAACAGCCCTTGCAGCCATTAACGATGAAATACGGCGTCAGCATTACATAAAGTACGATAATGTGGTACATATCTTCAACCAGCTTGTAGGCTCAACTGTGAAATACCTAATTGATTCCAACATTACCATGAGCGACATCCTACAGTACAATATCTACAATAAGCTCTCGGAGAAGGAAACGCTGGAGGATATTGAAAAGCTTCTTGTGGACTTTTATGCCCGAATTTGCAATGGTCCGCGGACATCAGGAGTTACGGCCAATTACGGCGATAAAATTTTGTTATACCTTCATGAGAATTATAAAAGGGAGATTGATTTTGAGGATTTGGCCGGTAGGCTTGGAATAAGCTATTCCTATTTGAGAAAAATTGTAAGGGAAAGAACCGGTAAGTCCGCACAGGATTATGTCAATAACCTCAAAATCGAGGAGGCCAGAAATCTTCTTAGAAATACGCAAATGAGTATTCGAAGCATATCCGTAGAAATTGGCTTTTCAAATGTTCAAAGCCTTAACCGTTTCTTTAAAAAATATGACGGCATCACGCCCAGTGAATTCAGAAGCCTGTATCAGACAGGGGAAGCAAAAAGAATATAGGAAGGTGGTGGAAACGGGAATTGCGAATGCTGATTTAATACTGCATTTTTGATACATACAGATGCCGGATTGGATGGGGAAAAGGACTGCCATTATCCGGTTTTTTTATTTTTATAAAGTAAAAGCCTTTGTTTTCAAGGGTTTTGAGCTGTATCAAAAATGATGGTATGTGTCATAATTGACGATTTACACCTCTGTGGCCTTGCGCTTATAGTGCAGGTAGAGCAGCATGCTACAGAAAAGCACCATTTGGTATTGAGCCAGGAGGTTTTCAATGAAAATCAAAGACACCGGAAGTAACGGAGCCAGGTCAAAAGCCCGGTTCCGATGCCTGAAAAGAGATTGGCAGCTCTATTTTCTGCTTTCCCTGCCGCTTATAGCGGTTCTCCTTTTTAAATACATTCCAATGGCAGGTCTGTCCATTGCATTTCTGGACTATGATGTTATAAAGGGCTTTAGCCGTAGTGAATTTATCGGTCTTGATATTTTTAAAGAAATTTTTGGTATGAGCGATTTCAAACGCAGTCTGCGGAACACCCTGGGTTTAAATATTCTGGATCTTGCAGTGGGCTTTCCCATACCCATTGTTCTGGCGCTTTTTTTAAATGAAATAAAATGGTCGCCCTTCAAGAGAGTTTCACAGACCTTGCTGTATCTGCCCCATTTTCTGTCCTGGGTAATTATTGCCGGTATCATGTCACAGCTTCTGTCCACTAATTATGGACTGGTTAACACCGTTTTGGAAAGTATGGGTGTGGACAGAGTACCCTTTCTTACAGAAAAATACCATTGGGTTGCCTCCTATGTACTTATAGGGGTATGGCAAAATGCGGGCTGGGGCACCATCATCTTTTTATCTGCCATTGCCGGGATAAACAGTGAGCTCTACGAAGCTGCCGTGGTGGACGGCGCAAAGCGCTGGCACAAGGTTATATACATAACGCTTCCGGCAATTAAGGGAACGATAGTGATTATGCTGATTATGAATTTAGGCCGATTAATGGGCGGTTCCTTTGAAAGAGCCTATTTAATAGGAAATACCATTGTAAAGGAATTTTCTCAAATACTGCCGGTATTCGTTTATGAGGTTGGACTTCGCTCCTACCGATACAATGTGGCTACCGCCGTAGGGTTGTTCCAGTCTCTCATTGGCTTTTTGCTCATATTGGCTGCCGACGCTCTGGCTAAAAAGCTTGGAGAGGAAGGACTAATCTAAGGAGGTAAACAAAATGAAAACCACTGCCGGAACTAAAATCATTGACGGCCTTATCTATTTGTTTATTGCTATTGCTTCCCTGACCTGCCTCGTTCCCTTTCTTCATGTCTTTGCTCTGTCCCTAAGCTCCAATGCGGCCGTTATGTCTCAGAAGGTCCATATCCTCCCGGTGGAATTCTCCCTGGAGGCCTACAGGCAGGTTATGGGGGATCCGAGCATGATTCGCTCTCTTTTAAATACCATTTTTGTGACGGTGCTATTTACGGTCATAGGCCTTTTTCTTACCCTGTGCGCCGCTTACCCCCTGACTAAGAAGCATTTGAAGGGCCGCACCGTATTCAGCTTTCTGTTCCTTTTTGTCATGTATTTTAACGCCGGAATCATTCCCGATTATCTGTTAATGAACCAGCTTAATTTATTGAACTCGCTTTGGAGCCTTATTTGGCCTCTGGCCTTCAGCACCTACAATATGATTATTATGAAAGCTTTTATTCAAAGCACCATTCCGGACAGCCTTGAAGAGTCCGCATTTATTGAAGGCTGCTCCCATATTGGGGTGCTCATACGCATTATTGTTCCCCTTTGCAAGCCGGTTCTGGCAACCCTGTGCCTCTTTTATGCCGTAGGCCGCTGGAATGCTTATCAGGATTCGCTGTACTATATTACAAAGCAAAATCTCTATGTTCTCCAGCATAAGCTCAGCCTGCTTATCAATACGGCCTCCGATTCCAGCTCCATAGCCCAGGAGGTGCAATCCACAACTATTCTGACCCCCGAGGTTCTTAAGGCTGCCTGCATTATGTTTGCCACCATTCCCATCATAGTCGTTTATCCGTTTCTTCAAAAATACTTTGTTAAAGGCATGATGATTGGTGCAGTAAAAGGGTAATCGTCTGAAGCTATGTCCTGTTGTACAGGAAATAACACAAACCCCTAAGGCTTGTGTATTTGAATAATAGTAAGGAGGAAAACTATGAAAACAGGCTATTTGGCCCGATTGACCGCGGCAGCACTTTTATCGGTATTCCTATTTTCCGCCTGCGGCAGTTCCCAAACCGATAATCCGAATACTCCTTCTCCTACAGTAACAAGCACTCCTTCGGCCACACCACAGCCAACTGAAGCCGCCATTGATCCGCTCACCTATGTCTTTGACAGCACGGTCAAGCTGCAAATTCCGGTATATGACAGGAGTGTCCAGGGCTTGCCCGACGTAAGCGACAATTACTGGACCCAATGGGTTCAAAAGGAGTTCGGGGATAAGCACAATATTAAAGTGGAATACATTGCTATTCCAAGAGCTTCCACCACGGATAAATTCAATATGCTGCTTGCTGCCAATGACGAGCCCACCATTATCTTTGATTACGATATTCCCGTCATCATGCAATTTTACAAGAGGGGCGTCTTTAAAGAGCTCACTTCGGATGTACTGGATACCTGGGCGCGAGATTACATGGATTATACCATGGATGTAAGTCAATTCGGCATTTTTGACGGTAAGCAAATGGTGCTTATGGGCAACAGGCCCGCATATGACACCTGGACGACGCTTATACGCCAGGATTGGCTGGATAAGGTGAATCTGCCCATGCCCAATTCCTATGAGGAATACATCAAGGTGCTGGAGGCCTTCAGGGATGCCAAGCTCGGCAAGGCCTACACCATTCCTGCCACCCTTACGCCGCCTACCACGGGCTATGTGCCGGGGAACTTCCCCTACAGGCCTTTTCCTCTGGATCAAAAGGTAAACGCCATGTATGGCGGACTGAATATTGCCTCCATTACCTGGGAGCCCACCTATAAAATGCTTAAAAACCTTAATTCACAGTATAATGCCGGGCTTATCAGTCCGGAATTTGCCCTCGATGTGGACGGATCCCAGGCAAGAGCGGATTTCCTTAACGGAAATGCCGGAGTATACGGCACTTATTTAAATGCTGATGTCCTGAAAACCCTTCTTGCCAACGACCCGGAAGCCAAGCTTTCCGTGCTGGGATCCTATGCGGGCGTGCCGGCGGACGGGTATCCTGCCAGCCGTCTCTATCAGCCCTATGGAATGATTTCGGGCATCGCTTACAGTGCAACGGAGGATGAAACAGCAGCAGCCCTTATGTATCTTAACTGGATGTGCCAGCCTGAGATACTCGCGAGCCTGCAGTACGGCATTGAGGGAACAACCTATGAGGTCAGTGCGGACGGCATTGCCGTTATGAAGGCCTATGAAGGCGTGGAAAGGCTTAATTATAACAATAACTCGGATATGTGGTGCGTAGTGACAACCCGCCAGATCCAGGAAACCCATGAAAAAACCCTTGAAGCCATTGCAGTGGCGGCTACTCTTCCGGGCTACGAATACCTTATAAAGGATTCTTACAATAATTACCAGTCCGTGATTCAGTATTCTTATATGGACTACTCCTTCAAGGAAGTTGTTACTTCTGAGGCAACCTACAGCTCCGCTCTTCTGTCCAAATGGCAGGAATACTACACCCAGCTTCTCATGTGCAAGCCCGATCAGTTTGACACCCTGTACAAAGCAGCCTGCGAGGATTATTTAAATTCAGGCTATCAAACCATTCTGGATGAGCGTGCCAAAATCTATGATGCAACCAAGTAGGGAGGCGCGAATGCACCAGGAAAATGTTTAATAATTTAATAATTAATAAGCTTAAGCTTAACCGGGGGAGAGCGTTAAACGTGTCTCCTCCTTTTTTAACAGTTGGGAGAGTTCTTCACCGAAGGTAAAAGCATCGGCAAGTGTATCTGGACGATGCAATAAATCTTGTTCAGAGCTGATACCCTCCACTGTAAAATAAGAAATCAGAGGAATATCAAGATGGCCTAAAAAATGTTCTATGGTATGTACCAGGTTCATGTTTTCCTGCTTATTGCCACCCGCCCTCACCGCTACAGCAACGCCTTTTGCCGAAGATGAGATTGGAAGCCTGGCCGAATTGGTATTGCAATAGGGCGTACACCTGTCAATAAAGACCTTCATTTGTCCAGTAACATCTCCCCAATATGAAGGTGAAGCGACAATTACAAGTTGAGCGTCAAAAACATCATGGACGACTTTCTGCACATCGTCCGACTGAATACATTTCCCGGTGGTGTCACAGGATTTGCATCCACAGCAATATGCAATGTTCAAATCACTCAATCGATATAACTGTGTTTGAATATTGTGAGTCTCCAAAGCTCGAAAAATTTCGGCGACAATAGCTGAGGTATTGCCCTTGGGTTTTGGGCTTCCAACAATGCATACAGCTTTCATAATGATTGCTCCTTAGTTTTCCCGGAGATACTTCGCCCCTGCCTGTTACGCTCATTATCCCACATCCATCCCATGGGAACAAGTTCTCATATGCAAGAACAGGAGGCTCAGGAAAGGGCAATAAAAAATAACTTACAACATTTAGAAGACATTGGGTGAAAGCCGGGGGTATAATATTAAGTAATCCTGAATATAAGCCCATGGACATGATGATTAAGAACCAGGCAGATAATACGTTCTTTTGA
Organism: Bacillota bacterium; assembly: GCA_023424865.1. The sequence continues at coordinate 14,169 of JAFADM010000377.1, forward strand.
AAGGAGAAGTGTTGGATGTTGATGATTACGGTGGTCATAGGCTAAAACATAGGGCACAAGAAGTTTTTCATTTTTCAGGATACGCAGGGGCGTATCCTTTTTATTGGTAGCCATTTGCGTAAGCAATCTGGCTAAAAGGGAGGGGTTCGATGCCCCCGAGCTTTTGATTGTGAAACAACAAGCATCCCGGCTGGTCGCAGGCATAGCTTGCTGCTCGCCCAAGCATCCCGGCTGGCGCAGGCAGGGCCTGCTGCTCGCCCAAGCATGATTTGAGGTGTAACGTGTTATGATTAAAATGATCGTTAAAATAACCCATGTAGATTATGAGGCTATAGCCGGAAAGGTCATTCCCGCAATGGTTGAGCGCATGAGCAGCCAGGGAAAGCTTCCGGAGCCGCTGAGGAAGCTGGGGCATATGCCTGCGGCCGTTATATCCTCCATGCTCAAATTGCTGTCACAAAGCGCAAAGGATGAAATAGCGGTCAACCTCATTCAAAGCAATTCACAGAATATTATAGATGCTGCCAACCGCTTTATGCAGGACAGGGATCTTCCTCTATCGGTCAGGGAGATACAGGTTAGTAAAATGGAAGCTATTTATCTGTCCCTGTTTTTTGATGAGGTGGATTATGCCGCACTTATTCTTGCAGCCTATGATAGTGCTTTGGATAAGCTTGGGCAGGATGATAAATTTGAAAAGCTTCAGCGTATTTTAAATCATTTGGGCAATAATTCGGAAAAGCTTATCGGTGCTGCCTTAAGCTCACTCACACAAAGTGAGGCGGACGCACTGGTTGCTGAAATTATTGCTACTTATGAAAATGAAATTCTGACAGTCATTAATAAAATGGCCGATGACAATGGCCTTAAGCTTACCTTTGGGGAAATGAGTACCCTGTCTGAGTAATTATTAACTAGCAGAAAAACAAGCAACAAGCACAAAGCCCGGTCTCTTTACAGAGGCTGGGCATTTTTTTCTTAATCAGGCTTTAAAATAAGCGGAGAAGGCTTTACAACGGTTTTCTCGGGTATAAATGCTATTTAATGATTATTGCGATTTATCTAATTTTATGGTAAAAACGATGTGTAAATTTATTCATTTCACACAAATTTTTATTAGCATTCGTTCCAGGAGCATGTTTTAGTCTGCACAAGGCCATTTTATGGGATCAAGCTTTGTTTTCAGTAAGGAGGAGGTTTTGATATGACTGGAATGCGTCTTAACTGGCTGAAAGAAAGTGGAGGATATGGAAAAGAAGACCCAGTAGTGCCTGGATGTCATTATCTGTCTGAAGTTGGGGGTATTTTGACCGGAGCAATATAAAAGAGGGGAGCAATAACCATGTTCAGTTCAAAGTATTTCAGAAGACTGCAGGTGATTATTCTTCTTACCAGCATTATCCCCGTTCTTGTTTTTGCCGGGTATTCCAGTTTCTCAAAGCGGGCTTATCTTAGGGAACAGGTGCGTGAAGCCAATATGGAGCTTCTTAACAAAACGAAAAATTATGTTGAGGAGACGCTGCGCTTTATACAAAATTATTATACCCTCATGCTTTTATACGAAGGCAACGGTAAATGGGAGAGCCTGGCCATTGATTACCGAAGATCACTGGCCATTGAAGAAATTCAGAAAAAGCTGGCCGGGGGGATAATTACCTATGACATTATTAAGGAAGTCATACTCATCAATAATAATTACGATTGGGTGATAAGTCAGGCCAGGGTATCCACTTTTTCCGACAGGCAGGATTACGAGCGCATCATGGAGCTTATTCGTACCGATGCCAATATCTTCTGGACCTATGTGCCCTTTGGAGAGGATTTGCCCAATACTCTCATAAAAGGAGGCCTTGTTCTTATTATCAAATCCAGCATGGTTGGTGAAAGTCAGTCTTTTCCGGTGCTTCTTATTAATTTATCCAGCTACCAATTTGAAAAGCTGTTTAATCATAAGGATGAGCTCTATCCGGTCATTGTGGTCAACAATCAGGGTATTATTCTCTATGACGGCCAGGACGGGCGGGTAGGCAGCAGCTATACCTCCGTTCCTTTTCTTGAAAATGTGGCGCTTTCGGAGCTTACTGAAAAGGGATCCTTTTATAACAGGGAGCTGGAGCTTTATTTTAATTACAGCACTTCCGATACGGGTCTGACTTACTTTTCCTATTATTCGGAGGAGGATTTAAGCCTTCAGACCGCAGCCTTTGCCGATGCGGCCCTTCTTATCAGCATTATTTTAGTGCTTTTTCTTACCGGCCTTACCTTTTTTGAGACACGGTTTATGTATAAGCCGCTGAAGGATATAGTCCAGCGTCTGTTCGGACGAACGGAGGCTGCGGGAGAGAAAGGGCCTAAGGATGAATTTGACATGATTAGCCAGAGCATCGGAGAGCTTTTAAGTACAAATAACAAGCTTCAGCATGAAGTGGAAAAATCGGTTCCCTTAATGGAGGAATTGTTTTTCACCAAGCTTTTAAAGGGCACCGAGACGGAGGCTGAAGCAGGTAAAATGGTTGTAGCCCTTGGGAAGGCGGGGGATTGGAGGCAGATGATTCTCTTTGCCCTTGAAATCGAAGGAGAATATGAAAGCAGCCTGGATTACGACTTCTATTTATTGCAGGCGGCAAAGGAAGCCTGTGGCGTTATTCCTCAGGAATCCACCCTTAAGCATACGGTGCTGGATGGAAAAGCTTTTTTCTTATTAAGCGGCAGCCATACTATGATGGAAGGCTTTATGGAGGATACCTACAAGCTGGGGCTTGAAATTACCCGAAGAATCAGGGAAAGCCTGGAGGTGGATGTTGTGCTGGGGTTCAGCTCCGTTTTCAGAGAGTTCGGCTACGCCTCCAGAGCCTACCGTGAATGCCTCAATGCGCTGATTTACAGAAATTTTGTGGAAAGCGATGCCGCAAGCGCAGGGAAAATGGTGTTTTTCAACGATCTGAAGCCTCGCTCCGACAGAGGGGGAGAATATCCCAAGACCCTTGTATCGGAGCTTGTTAAGGAAATCCGGAATATTAACGAGGAGAGGGTAGGACATCTTCTGGAGGAGATTGTGAAAAATCTGTTCAGGCATGAAGGGGATGTGAACGAGTTTCAATTCTACCTGCTTCGTTTTACTGCAGATATTCTTTTGATTCTGGATGTGGGACACAGCTACTGCAAGGTTTTTCAAATGCGCTCCACTATCTGTGAGGAACTCAGTAAAATAACCGGTCCGGAGAGTATGAGGGAATTCTTCCTGAAAAAGCTTATTATACCGGTAATGGAAACCATAAAGGAAAATGCCAGTCCTCAGGATGTCATAATAGAAAAAATGCTGGATATCATCCATCGGGAATTTGAGCAGGACCTGGATATCGAAAGCTGTGCGGCCAGGCTTAACTACCACCCCACCTACATATGGCGTGTTATGAAGAACAAAATGAACACCACCTTTCAGGATTACCTTATTCAATACCGAATGGAAATGGCCAAGCGCTGGCTTTATGAAACGGAAATGACGGTAGGGGAAATTGCTGAGCGCTTAAAATACAACAACGCTCAAAATTTCATTCGCTCCTTTAAAAAAATTGTAGGAACCACACCCGGACGTTACAGAGAAATGGAACGGCAGCTAACAGCCGAATGATAAGTCCGGGTATCCTTTAATTGCCTTCTCATTGTTCAATGAAAGCAAAAGATAAGTGAGTGATTTTGTGATTAATTAACATAGTCGCAAGGAAATGACCATTCCAATTTATGCAAGCCTACAGTAAGCTTGGGATGTGGCAAGACGGCTGCGAGAGGAGGAGACCCGATTGAACCGTTTAACCTTGAAAAAAATGCGAAGGGACATAGGGCTTTATTTTTTGCTTTTGCCCGGACTTATTTATTATCTCGTTTTTAAGCTTTTACCCATGTGGGGGGTACTGGTGGCATTTCAGAACTATAACCCCTACCTGGGATTTTTAGGAAGTCCCTGGATCGGTTTCAAAAACTTTACCGATTTTTTCTCTAATCCTGATTTCCTGCGTCTTATAGTCAATACCCTGTATCTTTCTCTATTGAACATCCTTTTTTATTTCCCGGCGCCCATTCTGATAGCCCTGCTTCTTAATGAGCTTTCCCGCCAGTGGTTTAAAAAGGGCGTTCAGACCTTGATTTACATACCTCACTTCATGTCACTGGTTATTGTGGCAAATATTTTTTATATGATGCTGACCACTGACGGCGGCCTTATCAACAATCTTATGGAAAAGCTGGGATACGGGAAAATAAGCTTTCTTTCAGACCCCGGATGGTTTCGACCCATTATCATACTTCAAACTATCTGGAAGGAAACGGGGTGGGGAACCATTATTTTCCTTGCTGCTTTAGCCGGAGTGGATATGGAGCAGTACGAAGCGGCCTTTGTGGATGGTGCGGGCCGGTTCCGCCAGCTCTGGCACATCACTTTGCCGGCCATAAAAGGGACCATCATCATTCTGTTAATCCTGAGAATGGGAAGTGTTCTGAACACGGGCTTTGAACAGATTTACCTTATGTCCAATGCTTTAAACCGGAGCGTTGCCCAGGTTCTTGATACCTATGTCTATGAAGTAGGTATTACGAGAGGATCCTTTGGCTATGCCACCGCTGTCAGCCTCTTTAAATCCATTGTGGGTATTATTCTCATTTACTCCACCAATTTTATGGCTAAAAAGGCGGGGGAATCCGGAATTTTCTAGGAAGGGAGGACTTATTATGCGGAGGCATTCGGTTTTGAAAAGAAACGATACCATTTATTCCAGAATATTCGATGTGGTGAACGCGGTATTTCTAGTGCTTTACGGCCTGGCATGCCTGCTTCCCTTCATATACATCATAGCGGCTTCTCTGGCCGATTCGACCGAGATTGTAAACCGGTCCTTCTTTCTCATACCAAGAAAGATTTCCCTGATTTCCTATCAGTACATCTTTTCCTCGGCAACCCTCCCTAGGGCAGCCCTTGTATCCACGGGAGTAACAGCTGCGGGAACTTTTATAAGTATGTTTCTTACGCTTACCATGGCCTATCCTCTTTCAAAAAAGGACCTGGTGGGGAGAAATATTCTTATGAAATTTATCGCCTTTACCATGGTTTTTTCGGGAGGCATGATTCCCACCTTTCTGGTGGTGCGCTCACTGAACCTCATTGATACCTATGCGGCCCTTATTCTGCCGGTTTCCATCAATACCTTCAATCTCATTGTCATTAAGAATTTTTTTCAGGAACAGCCCCAGGAGCTCCAGGAGGCGGCAAAAATCGATGGCTGCAGCGATATTATGATTTTTATACGTATTGTACTTCCGCTGTCCATGCCGGTTATCGCCACCTTTACCCTGTTCTATGCCGTAGGCTACTGGAACGACTATTTTAATTCCCTGCTTTACATTAACGATACCCGGCGCTGGCCCCTTCAGATTCTCCTCAGGCAGATTGTCATGTTCTCCCAGGGAGGCATAGACGGTGCCGCACCGGATCTTATGTATAACAA
>JAFADM010000438.1 GCA_023424865.1 Bacillota bacterium
GCAGCAGGCCTGCCGACGGCTCAATGACGCTTTCCTTTGTTTCCCTTCCCGCTCCCAGCAGAACAGAGGCAATCCCCAGCTTATCCGAAATCATGGCCGTTACAAAGCCTTCTCTTTCAGCTTTAAAGACCTTACGGTGTACCGCAAGTGGCAGAAGTCCGGGATCATTGACCACGGAATCCAGTCCTCCCTGGGATTTAATCATTTCCCTGAATTTGGCCTTGGCACTTCCGTCCTCCAGAGTCCTTTGCGCCATTTCCAGGCAAGCCTCATAGCTTCCCCTGCCTGCAAGCTCCAGCATTCTGGCTGCAAGCACAAGGCAGACCTGTCTTAAATCCTCCGGTCCTTTTCCTGAAAGTATCTCCAATACCTCCCGGATTTCCAGGGCATTTCCGATAGCCTTGCCCAAAGGCTTATCCATATCGGTGATTACCGCAGCCGTTTTCCTGCCTGCCCCACGGCCGATATCCACCATGATGCGGGCAAGCTTGCGGGCCTCCTGGACGGTTTTCATAAAAGCGCCGCTTCCCACCTTCACGTCCAGGACAATGGCATCAGCACCGGCGGCCAGCTTCTTGCTCATAATGCTTGAGGCAATAAGCCCGTAATGATTGACAGTGGCCGTTACATCCCGAAGGGCGTACAGCTTTTTGTCTGCCGGAGCCAGGTTTCCCGTTTGCCCTACCACGGCAATTCCCGTTTTTTTAACCGCTTCAAGAAACGCTTCCCGGGTAAGCTGTGTGTTAAAGCCGGGAATGGCTTCAAGCTTATCTATGGTACCACCTGTATGCCCAAGGCCCCTGCCGCTCATTTTGGCAACAGGCACACCAAGAGAGGCCACAATTGGCCCCAGAATAAGAGTCGTTTTATCACCTACGCCACCGGTACTGTGCTTATCCACCTTTATTCCGGGAATGGCCGATAAATCCATAACATCCCCTGATTCCATCATGGCCTGGGTAAGCCATAGGGTCTCTCCTTCATTGAGATCCTTTAAGCAAATGGCCATCAGGAGGGCGGAGGTCTGATAATCGGGGATGCCCCCTGAAACCGCGCCTTTTACAAAAAAGCGTATTTCCTCCTCCGTCAGGGCAAGGCCGTCTCTTTTTTTAGCAATGATATCCGTCATTCTGAGCATGGCGGTTAATCTCCTTCTTTAAAACTACTTCAAAAGCTACTTTCTATTTACCGATTTATCCGTTCACTATTTCGCTAAGAAAGCTTTTACCCTTCAATTCTCCCGGTGCCTCAAGGTACTGGGCAATGGAAGCTCCTATATCCGCAAAGCTTTCACGGGTGCCCAGGTTAACTCCGGCCTTTACTTTGTTGCCGTAAACAAGAAGAGGCACATGCTCCCTTGAGTGGTCGGTGCTGGCAGTAGTGGGGTCACAGCCATGATCCGCGGTAATCATAAGAATATCCCCGTCCTTCATGGCGGCCTTTATTTCCGGCAGCCTGTCATCAAAATCCTTAAGGGCCCTTCCGTACCCCTCGGGGTCATTGCGGTGCCCGTAAAGCATATCGAAATCCACCAGATTGGTGAAAAGAAGGCCTTCGAACTCTTCCTTCATCCAGTTGAGGGTCTGATCCACCCCGTCCATGTTTCCATGGATGTGAACCGCGTGGGTAATTCCCCTGCCCGCGAAAATATCCTCTATCTTGCCCACTGCCCGTACCTCTTTGCCGGAGGCCTTAACCAAATCCAGAACGGTATTTGAAGGTGGCACTAAGGAAAAATCCCTTCTTCTGTCCGTGCGCTTAAAGCTTCCCGGTGTCCCCAGAAAGGGCCGGGCAATAACACGGCCTACGGCATGCTCGCCGGTAAGCAGCTTTCTTGCCTTTTCACACATGGCGTAAAGTTCTTCAATGGGAATAATTTCTTCATGGGCGGCTATCTGAAAAACACTGTCGGCGGAGGTATAGACAATGGGAAAGCCGGTTCTCATATGCTCCTCGCCCAGGTTTTTAATGATTTCGGTGCCCGATGCCACACAATTTCCAAGGCTTTTTCTTCCCACTGCCCGTTCAAAGGCTTCCACTACCTCTGCCGGAAAGCCCTGGGGATAGGTCGGGAAGGCCTGGTTTAAATGAATGCCTGCAATCTCCCAATGGCCGGTGGTGGTATCCTTTCCTTTCGAAACCTCTTTAAGGCGTCCCACAGCCCCCTTAAAGCCATCAATCTTTTTATATCCCCAAAGACCGTCTATATGGCCCAGTCCCAAGGCTTCAAGCTCATTTAGCTTATAAAAATCCTTATCCTTTAATACATCATAGATATGTCCAAGCGTATGGCTGCCTTCGTCTCCATAGGCGGCTGCGTCGGGCAGCTCGCCTGCGCCTGCGCTGTCCAATACGATTAGTATGACTCGCTTCATAAAAGTTACCTCCCTTTCAAGGAGATTTGCCATAAATGGCAGCTCCTCCTTTAATGTACCATAAAAGCGGTGTCCTGTTGAATTTATTCCCATAAAAAGCAGGTTTAATTCGGTTCTCAGCCCATTCCCGCTCTCCTGTCACTGCCCGATTGCGGTTTAAAAATCGGCTCCTGGAATAAAGTCGGGGATTAAAACTGTTTCAAAAAGGGGAAATTTCTTATAATATAGAGATTAACCACTGAAGCGGGCTATGCCCGCAACCCAATTGGAGAGAAGCGCCGATAAAAATTCTTATTTTTATTGACGTTTATCAGGGATAAGGCGCTAATGAATGATTTTTGTGACAGGAGGTATCAATCATGAGTACAAAAGGCTCAAACCACCAATGGATTCAACCCCTGACCGATATGGCTGAGAAATGCAGTTATATTGATCCGGAGCTTTACACAAAATACGATGTTAAGCGAGGACTCAGGGACATAAGCGGCCGTGGCGTTTTAGCCGGGCTTACCGAAATCGGCGAGGTCCATGCCTACATCAT
>JAFADM010000463.1 GCA_023424865.1 Bacillota bacterium
CCCTTACTATCGAGGATATCTCACGTTCGGTATATATAAGCGGCAGGCATGCCAATAATCTTTTCAAGAAGGAAACCGGAAAAACCATATTTGACTACCTTGTGGAATACCGTATCGCCATGGCTAAAAAGCTGCTTATGGACAAGGACAGCAAGGTTGCTGCAGTGGCGGAGTCGGTTGGGTATGTAAATACCTCCTATTTTTGCCTTGCGTTTAAAAAATACACGGGGATGACCCCTGCCGAGTACAAAAACGCCAGATAAAAAGGGCATGCAGCAATGGGGAGGAACCATGGTGAGCTTGAAAAACAGTATCAGAAAAATGCGGTACCGGCACAAGCTGGCGGCAATTATTTTTATGTTTTCCCTTCTGCCCATAATCATTTTAGGCTATTTTCTTTTTTCCAGCTCGTGGAAGCAGCAAATCGGTGAAATCCTGTCCAAAAACAGGGAACAGCTGGAAAGCGGTGCTAACAGCATAGAGCTTGTGCTTGAGGCCAATATTAATAAAATTTTCTATATCAATCAGAACTATTATATCCGAAACTATCTGGAAACCAAGCGGGAGCAAAGCCTGGTAGGCATTATGTCCTTCAATGATTATCTTCAGAGTGTCATGGGAGCCATACGGGCCGATAATTCCGGTACCGGAGTGGTTATTTATGTTCTTGAGGAAATGGACTATAACAGTGATTTCATAAGGAGCTATAATCTGTTCGAGGCCGATTTGGAGGAACATGAAAGGGACTTGCCCCAGGCCATTCTGGCCTCAGGGGAAAGCGCCATTTTATGGCGGATGAGGCATATTAATCCCGGTTACTTTAATAATTCCGATCAAACCGAATACCTCTGCGCCTATCAGAAAATTGCCACCTTTACCGCCAATCTTGCCATAACGGAAATCCGGATACCCTTTGCCGATATTGCTGCTGCCTTCAGGTATGATATTCCCGAAGGCAGCTTTATTGTGTTCAGGGAGAATGAAAATGACCTGATAAGGCTTGTAAACACAGGGACAGCAGAAAAGGAAACCGTACTGGAGCAGGCAGGGCTTGAAAGCTCTCAGAAAAAAAACGATGCCTATGAGGTTTTAACAGTAGCTCTGAAAGCCGGAATAGGCACCTTTGAAATGTATATTCCCAAAAGCGTTATGAACGATTCCCTCAAACGCTTTATGGCCTCGGTGGGGCTTATCGCCCTGGCCATTATGGTGCTGCTCCTTCTGGCGGTGGAGATTATTTCTTATTTCCTTACCAAAAAGCTGGTCCGCTTGCTTCAAAAAATGGATACGGATGTGGATAAGCTTATGGCTACCGATGCCCTGGATGCCAATCCCACCGGGGATGAGTTCGGCACCATTGAGCAGCGCTTCTATGAGCTTGTTGAAAAGGTGCACCTCTATTACAGGAAAATTGCAAGCTTCGAGGTGGAGCGCAAGCTTTTGGAAACCCGGCTTTTACAGGAGCGGTTCAATCCTCATTTTTTATACAACACCCTGTCCACCCTGCGCTGGATAAGCACCGATGAAAAGGTGCATAAGGTTATCAATTCTCTTGTAAAGTACTACCGTATTGCCTTAAACAAGGGGAGCAGCATTGTTACTGTCTCCCAGGAGCTGGAAATGATTGAAGAGTACTTCAACCTTCAAAAGTTTGCTTATGGCAATGAATTTGAGTATGCCATCGAGACCGAAGAGGGGACGGGAGGGATCCTTGTTTTAAAGCATCTGCTCCAGCCCATAGTGGAAAATGCTGTTCTCCATGGTATGAACGGCAGAAAAAGCGGCGGCTTTATCCGGGTGACGGTGGTTAAAAAAGAGGAGCGGCTTGAATTTGTCATAGAGGACAACGGACAGGGTATGGATCCTGCCCGGGCAGAAGCCCTTGTCAATGGCAGACAGGCTGGCCCTGCCGGCGGCTATGGCATGCAGAACGTAAGAAAGCGCATAGAGGTTTTTTACGGAGGGGAGGGCCGGTTCACCATTCAAAGCGCACCCCAAACAGGTACCCGCGTTACCCTCATTGTCCCATGCCGCCTTGATCCGGAAATCGAGCATTTCCGCACAGAGAGCGGGAATTGAGCCTTATCCTTTAATTGTTAAAATCCGGCATAGCGCTATTTGAACATTTCCGCATAACGTTATAAGAGTTCCGCATCTTTACTTTTTCCTCCTTCCGGGATGGCCTATGATAGGTATGTAAGCTCATTTCGGTCATTTCATTTACTTTTAAATCATCATGAGGGGGAAAAAAGCTTGGAAATTCAGCAAACATCGCAAATGCTGGGAAAGCTTAATCATCGCGGCAATACCTGGCGTCTCATAAAAAAGAATAAGTACTTTTATCTGTTCATGCTTCCATCCATCGTGTTAACCATTATTTTTAGCTATTTACCCATGCCCGGTATCCTGGCAGCCTTTAAGGACTATAACATGATCAAAGGTCTGGGAGCCAGTCCCTGGGCAGGTTTAAAACATATTCAGAATATTTTTATACTGCCCCAGCTTACAAATGCCATTTTCAATACGGTCAAGCTTAGCCTTCTTTCTCTTCTGGTGGAATTTCCCGCACCCATTATACTTGCGCTTTTAATGAATGAGCTTAAGCATAAGCTCTTTAAACGCACGGTTCAAACCATCAGTTATCTGCCTCACTTTCTTTCCTGGATTTCCGTAGTGGGACTGGCCTACTCCATGCTGGCCCTGTATGGCCCCATAAATGACCTGAAGCTCATGCTTTTCGGACAGGGTGCGGAGCGCACCATGTTTCTGGCCGAACAGAATTTGTTTGTTCCCATTGTTTTGCTTCTCGGAATATGGAAAAACGTAGGGTGGGGTACCATTGTGTATCTTGCCTCCATCACCTCCATTGATCCTCAGCTTTACGAAGCAGCTACCATTGATGGTGCAGGAAAGTTCAAGCAGCTCATCTACATAACGCTGCCTGCCCTTAAGCAGACTATGGTCATTCTGCTCATATTCCAGCTGGGAGGACTTTTTAAGAGTAATTTCGAGCTGATTTACGGACTTCAGAACGCCTATATTGATTTCGACGTTATTTCCACTGTGGTTTATGTAAGCGGTATTCAACAGGGCAATTATTCCATGGCGGCAGCGGTGGGCTTTGTGGAAGGGCTTGTTGCCTTCGCACTCACTCTGGCAGCCAACAAAGTATCAAAAAAACTGGCTGATATCGGCATCTGGTAGGAGGTAGGCTAATGATAAAGGAATCGGTAACCAATAAAATATTCAATGTTTTAAATATCTTTTTGATGCTGCTGGTATGCGCCGTGATGCTTTTTCCATACCTGAACGTACTGGCCTATGCCTTAAACGATGGCCTGGATGCGGCACGGGGCGGCATATGGGTTATTCCCAGAGTTTTCACTCTGGATAATTTCAAGGTACTGATAAAAAACAAGGAAATTATTAATTCCCTTTTTGTATCCGTGTCCCGAGTGGTTCTTGGAACTTCTTTCGCCCTTATTATCCAGTTCTCCTGCGCCTATGCCTTCAGTAAAAAGAATTTGCCCTTTAAGCAGGCCATACTGGTTTTTCTTATGATTCCCATGTACTTTGGCGGCGGTATTATTCCCGTTTACCTTCTGTACGCAAAAATGAACCTTTTGAACAATTTTTTGGTTTATATCCTGCCCGTATCCTTTAGTCTTTACAATATGGTTATTATAAGGACTTATCTTTACAGTATTCCCGAGAGCCTGGAGGAATCGGCCCGAATTGACGGGGCCAACGAGATTATCATCCTATTCCGAATTATTCTTCCCCTGTCTCTTCCTATTTTAGCAACAGTTGGACTATGGTCGGCGGTAAGCCACTGGAACGACTGGACCACCACCCTTTACTTTGTGACCAATTCACGCATCTATACCCTTCAATACATTCTCATGCAGGTGCTCAAGGAGAGCGACCGTATTGCCAAGCTTGTCCAGGAAGCCATTGAAAGCGGAAATGAGGGGATGGTGGGAACGCTGCAGCGGGCAGCCACCCCTGAATCGGTGAAGGCAGCCCAGATTATACTCACCTCTCTGCCCATAGTTATGGTTTATCCCTTCCTGCAAAAGTACTTTATCAAAGGCGTGTCACTGGGCGCCGTTAAGGAATAGCCACTTGTATATTATGTTCAAT
>JAFADM010000253.1 GCA_023424865.1 Bacillota bacterium
GGCGGGCGGGGGCACCCCGAAGCCCAGAAAGCTTAAGCTTGCCTCGGTCATAATAGCCGCTCCCAGGGATTGGGTAAACATAACAATCACAGGGGCCATGATATTGGGTATAATGTGCTCCCATATGATCTTCATCGGCGTGGCCCCTATAGACTGAGCCGCTTCAATGTAGACATTTCTTTTTATGGCGACCACAGCGCTTCGTATTACCCTTACACGGCCGCCGACGCCGCTGTCTATGCCTAAAACCAGAATAATGGGCACCATTCCGGGCCCGGTGACCGCAATTACCGTTAATACAACAATCAATGACGGAAGGCACATCATGCTGTCGACAAACCTTTGAATTACAAAGTCGACAACGCCGCCGAAATACCCGGAAACTACTCCGATGAGGGTGGCCAGCCCCGTTCCCAGAAAGGCTACTCCGAAACCGATAATCATGGAGATTCGCGCTCCGTAAATAATACGGCTTAACAAATCCCGCCCGAGATTATCTGTCCCCAGAAGATGACTGGCGCTTGGAGGGCTCAGGCGGGCGGCCAGGTCGATGTCGTTATATCCATAGGGGGCGATAAAATCGGCAAAGATACCCACAAACAATAAGACAATCAGGATAACCCCGCCTATGGCTCCCATTGGTTTTTCCTTGACCAGCCTTTTTAAAACGTCGGCGATAAAGCTTACTTTTTTCGGCTTTTTTCCTTGAGATAAAGTTCCTGTGTTTCCAATGCTCATCATGTATCAATCCACCATTTTTAATCGTATTTAACCCTTGGATCCAGATAAACGCATAAAATATCAACGATTATATTCACCACCAGAACGAAGCCCGCCATTACCAGGGTGACGGCCGAAATGATGGGATAATCCCGTTGATTCAGAGCCTGAATCATATACCGCCCCATCCCCGGCAGACCGAATATCTGTTCCATAGCCACCGAACCCCCAATTAATATGGGGAGCCGGTTGCCAATGGAAGTTAAAATGGGAAGAAACGCATTTTTCAACGCGTGGCGAAAAACCACAGGCACCTCGCCCAGGCCCTTTGACCAGGCTGTCCGAATATAATCCTGCCTCATGACTTCAAGCATCATGGTCCGGGTCATTCGCATGGAGCTTCCAGCCATTCCCAAGCCTATAATCGATGCGGGCAGGATGAACTGAACAAGATTCGCGCCTATATCCCTGGTAAAAGGAATATATTCCAGTGCCGGTGTCCATTTCCACCAAATCGACGGGTAAACCACGGACATCGTAGCAATCCAGACCGAAGGCACTGAAATGGCGATAATGGCAAAGGTTCTCACCAGATAGTCCCCCCAGGTTTCCTGGCGGACCGCCGAGTATACGGCAATGGGCAGCGATAATGCGAAGTCCAGTATAAGCGCCATGATACCAAGCTCCAAGGAAATGGGAATCTGCTTCAGTATATCCTGGACAATTTCTCTATCCGTCCATAAGGAGCGGCCCAGATCTCCGCGAAAGACATTGCCCACCCACTTCACGTACTGAACAGGAAGGGGAACATCCAGGCCAAGCTGTTCTCTTACAACCTCGACCGTAACCTCGCGGTTTATTGATGATCCGCCCCCGCTGCCCATTTCCGCCACCATAAGATCCACAACATCCCCCGGCACAAACCGGACAAGCAAAAAAACGAGCACGGTGATAAAGAATATTGTCGGTATCAGGAAAAGAAATCTACGAATAATGTATCTACCCATAATTCACTTCCAAAATCATCCTAATAATGTATTAAACAACAGTTTAAACGTACCGTGAGTCTGGCCTCTGTGCTGTGCCCGGAATCCCAGCAGCAGCACTTTTCCCTTTTGATACTTAACGGACAGCATCGCTATCTTCTCGGCTATCTTTTCTTCCCCGATAAGCCAGCCGCTTTGTAATAAATCCCTTTCAGGATACCTGGCGACCACCTCATAGTTTTCGTTGTGCTCCGAGGGAAGTATTTCAAAAGCGGGGCTGTTCCAGTTCAGTACAAGGGCTTCTTCCGGCATTCCGTAGGCTGCGGGATGTTTATTGTCGACGTTCACCCGCAACGTGGAACCGGGACTGTAAAACTCTTTAGACGAGTATGTAAGAGTATTTTTCACCTTCAGGTCCAGTTTTTCAATACAAAAGGCGGTGGCATCATTAAATGCCGTTAAAATGCCGCCATTACGCACAAATTCCTTAATGCTCTTCGTGCCTTCCTCCCCAATACCGCTGCGGTATTCAGGGGGCAGAAAAGGAGGTGGGAAACCCCGCCTGTTTTCGTTCTTGGTCCATTCCTCAAGAACCTGGCCCGTAATAAACCCGGTGGTATCATTGGGAAGTATTAAAACATCAATGAGGTTATTCAGGTCTCCCTGCTTAATCTGTTCATCGAAAACGGAGATGTAAGGGAACTCAAAGTCGTCCAGAAGCCACCGGGTCCACCCTTCATCCATGTTTCCGCCCCAGTAGCGCTGATAGACGCCGATTCGCAGCTGCTTTATTTCATGCTTTGAGATTTCGCCTGCGTCCAACGCATAAAAATCCACACCTGTAGCTTCGGCTGCGGCTGTAAGAGCCTGCGCCTTATCCGTTGCCGCAACAAAGGATCCGGGCAGGAAGTTAAACCCATTAACCGTCACGCTTTCATCAGTTCTCCAAAGCCCGGCGCCTTCCTTTAGAAGGAGATTGGCCGCTCGGAAGCTGTCATTGAGCCGGGCATCAAAAATATAGCCGTTCTTTGCCGGACCGGATACTTTTCCCACCGGTTTTATTTCGGAGACAAATTCGAAATCGCCGTCTACCTTTGAATTAACCGGCGTCACCGTTACGCCCATAAATTCAGCCATGGTGTCTGTCGCCGTATCGGAGGGCCTTGTGGGGGCGCCCTGAAAATCCCGGGTCCAGGGGCCGTCCGGATAAAAGGTGCGTCCCAGCAGCGTTTTTATAAGCCCGCTTTTTGGCTGGGCCAGGGAAATAATGTAGCTGCCTGCTCCGTACACCGTTTTTTCCGCGACAAAGCCCTTGCTTGCCTTTTTTATCTCAATGCCCTGCAAAAGCAGCTTATCTATGAGCTTCTGAGCCGTAAGGGGATCGTGCTGGTCCTCAGGGATAATATAGGCTGTGGGGCCTGCGATTTCCGCCTGCTCCACCTGCCTCTTGGCTTTCAGATAGGCCGCGTGAACCACGGTTTCCTTATTCCTGGCCGCCGCATCCAAAATAGCCCAGGACGCAATTTTTTGCTGCTCGACGATGTCCCGGAGCCGCCACCAGCCTCCCGGCCAGGGGTGGGGGAAGTTGGTTTGCGCCTTGTTGGAGGGTAATCCCCTTAAGACTCCGTGACCCACTCCCCTTAGCTGGCCCTGATCGATATACATGGGGGTTGCCAGCTTGGCGCTGGCGGATTCGGTCAACAGGCAGGTTATGTTATGGTAGTTGCCCAGGGAGACCCATCCCAGGTCCTTCCAGGCCGCGTAAAGCCCGGCGGTAAGGACGCCGGTCTTTTCCGCCTCCTCCAGTTTATAGGCTATATGGGATCCATACCAGGCGTTTTCCCTCCAAATCAGGGGATCCGCATGGGGATGTACGGGCTCGCAGAACGGAGCCACAAAGAACCGGACGCCGTAGCTTCCCATATGGTGATGATCCTGATAGACGTGGGGGTGCCATTTTTGGTATATGGCCCTGGCGGTGTGCCGGGACTCAATGATGTTGGTCTGAAAGGCGTCACGGTTATTGTCATGCCCCGTGTATTTATGGTAGAGCCATGGAACGGAGCAGCCCTCGTACTCGGTGCCCAGCCATTTCTCATACCAGTCTGTGACCATAAGCTGCCCATCCGGATTAAAGCAGGGGATGATAAGAGAAATGACATTATCGAGGATACGCCGTGTCTCATCATCCTCACGGGTAAGCAGATCATAGGTAAGCTCCGGAGCCATTTGGGTTCCGCCCACCTCCGTAGCGTGGATGCTCATCGTTTGCCACACCACAGCCTTGCCTTCCTTAATAAGCTCACCTATCTCGTTTTCCGGTAACCCGCGGGAGTCGCTTATTTTAGCGTTTACCTGCCTGAGATGCTCCAGATTGCGCAGGTTTTCTGCGGAAGAGACGATGGTGAGCAGAAAAGGATGTCCTTCCGTTGAGGGTCCCAGATTGATAACCTTAATTTTATCGCTTTCCTCTGCTAAAAGGTTGAAGTAATCGACTATCTTATCCCAGCGGGCAAGCTTTCTGTCACTGCCCAGCTGGTAGCCAAAATATTCTTCCGGTGATGTAATGTGTTGAG
This sequence comes from Bacillota bacterium, assembly GCA_023424865.1. Next base: position 4,283 of record JAFADM010000253.1, read on the forward strand.
ACACAGCATATCCTCCTTACATTTATAGAATTAAAAACACACAGCCCGCCTTAATCTTTACGGACAAGCATATAGTCCAGCGGCACCCTGGCCGATTTAATGGACCCTGCGGCAGGCCAGCCCACACCGATATGAAGGGCAACCTCAAGCTCTTCGGGCAGTCCCCAGGCTTCCTTAAACCGTCTCGCGCCCTCCAGGGAATCCGAAAGCCATACGCTTGTGAGTCCCAGGGCCTGGGCCACCAGGCCGATATGGTCGCCGGCGGCGGCACAGTCAAAGCCGCGGTTTTGGGGTACACGCTCAGGGAGATCCTGTTTTAATATGCGAGAGGGTCTCTTGTCGTAGCAGATGACGATGATGATTCCGTTATCCACGGACACATCGCTGCGTATGAGCTTCTTTTCTTCCTCGGTCTTCAGCACTACGAAGCGGACCTCGTCAAGGTTGCAGCCTACGGGAGCCGCCCTGCCGGCCTCAAGGAGCTTTTCGACAAGCTCATCCGGAATCTCCTTTTTAAGCCAGCCGGCCCTGCTGGTTCGCCTGCCCCAAATCAGCTTATGTACAACCTTGAGCTCCTCTTCGGTAAAGGGAACCAGGATCTCCTCCAATTCAGGTATTTCCGGTTTGATGCCCTTCCTTATCTGTGCGGCATAATCCAGATACCGTTTAACCCACAGGATATCTTCATCGCCGGAAGGATAGCCCTTTTCTATCCAGATATCGTAGAGAAACTGCACTGCCAGCCCAAAATCCTCCACCGGCTCACCGGTCCATTTGGCAATAAGCGGATAGATCCGCACCTCGATGCCATGATGCGCCCGCTCATGAAGGGCTCCCCGATGGGATACCTCATCAAGCTTTAGGATATCTTCCCTGGTGTATTCCACACCGCCTAAAATAACTTTGGTAATTTCTTTCTCAGCCATCTTCTTAGCTCCTTTTGATTTACTTTTTTCTATACTGTCCCTTCTCCAGGGGAATTTTAATGTCCTTTGACCAAGGCTCAATAGCTATCCACGCATCATTCTCATCGCTTTTTGCGAAGTCTTCCCGCTCCTGCTCCGTGGTATATCTTGTGACATGCTCGCATATCCAGTCGCCGCCGGGAAGTTCATTGAGCTGTGCATGGTAATGCACCGTCGCGGGATTATAAGCAAGGCTCTTTATGGGGTCAACATAGCAATATAGCCGTCCAAGCTCGCTCTCCCCATACTCGCGCCACACCTCCGACATGACACAGCCATGGCCCTTAAAGTGCCGGAGCTCTCCTTCACCCGGCTCCAGCCTTTCGCCTGGAATGGGCCCCTGCAGGCCGTAGGCCGGGAGATCACCCGGGAAGGGTGTTACAGCCGGATCACCCCCTTCGGCAATCACCTTTGCTCTGCCTCTTTCGCCTATCCGGATTCCGTAATCCTTAATGGCTTTCAGGATGAGTTCTTTTCCTTTTTCCGGGCCAAGCTCGTCGACCAGGGTTCTGGCAAACGCCAGGTGCAGCAGCCCCAGCCTCACGCATGCCTTTCTCACTTGTTCCTTTGCGTCTTTAAGAGAAACCGTTTCTTCTTTATCCGCCATGTTCCAGCCTCCTGTAAGCGTTGACGTTTATTACGTTCCGCTAAACTTTTGTGAATGTCCGAATCAGTAGCCCATGGACGCCTTCAGCTCCTGATCGACCCAGATATAGTGAGTGAAGTTGTAGAAATGACCGCCGCCAAGAGCGTATTCGCCATTGTAGTTCTTAACCCACGGCCACCACAGCTGATAGGTATACGGTGCCGGAAGGGTCAAATACCAGGATTGCTCCAGAACATAGGGCGTGGTTTCGCCGATGAGAGGCCAGGATTCATTGTCCTTAATCATGAATTTGTCGGCAAAGTCCGCAATCAGCTTATTCACGGTGGGATCATCGATCATGGCCGTATTGCTGGGGTCGGTGGGCCGGAAGTTGTGGAACGCCTGGGGCGTACTGCCGCTGCCGCCGCCGAAGATACCCTCTTCAAACGTCCTGCCGCTGCTGATTGACGTAAACACAGCACTTTCCTTGACATCGAGATTAAGAATAATTCCTATTTTCTCCAACTGATTCTTTAAAAGACTTGCCAGGTCGATTTGAGTGGCCGTTAAAACAACGTCAATTTCAAATCCGTTGGGATAACCCGCTTCAGCCAGCAGCTGCTTGGCCTTCTCCGGATTGTAAGTAAAAAGCTCCTGTACATTTGCCGGAAGATCCTGAAAATCCACATAAGCGCCCAGGCTCCTGAACGTCAGGGTATCGGCTACGGGGAAATTTATGAGCGAACCCTCGCCACCATAATAATCGTTAATTATCGCCTGACGATCTGTACCCAACTGTATGGCCTGGCGAACCTTTACGTCATACCAGGGTTGATCCGACTTATCTGTCCTCAGGGTAAGTCCGCCGCCCGAGCCTGCGGTTTTTGAAAACTTAAGCTCCGGATTCTCAGCGATAAGCTGGCGGTAATCGTCCAGCGAAACGTCTCTTATGTAATCCAGATCGCCTGAACGGAAGGCTGACAACCGGGTGGATTCATCGGGCAATACCAGATATCTGACACCGTCCAGGTAAGGCAGCTGGTTTCCTTCTCCGGGTCCAAGGGGGTCTGTCTGCCAGTAGTTGGCGTTTCTTTCAAAGGTGATGGAGCTGTTCTGCACATAATCGGTGACATAAAAGGGCCCTGTTCCCACATCGTTTAATACATCGTTGAGATCGCCGTACTTCTCGACAAGCTCCGGAGGGTAAATACCGGTCATTTCAGTAAGCCAGTAAAACAGCGAACCGATATAGCCGGGCTGTCCTTTGACGACAACGGTGTATTTATCGGTGACCTCAATGGATGTGGGGAACTCCTCCGGCGTTAATCTGGCATAAGTATATGCCTTTGGCGTGGATGCGGTGGGCTCCATGTCAAACTGACGCCTGAAGCTGTAGCCAACGTCTTCGGCCGTAAGCTCCCGGCCATTGACCAGCTTGCTGGCCTCACTGTCGGGGTTGAGGCCAAAATGCACTCCGGGGCGAATATGAAAAATAATGGTGTCGTCGTCGACAAATTCCCAGCTTTCGGCAAGAGCACCGAAGCTTACCGCCAGGGGCGCCGTGCTGGTGTCAAAATTAGTAAGATGTTCTCCTGAAGGCCCCTTGGTCCAGTCGCCTTCTATGAGGGTATTGCTGGACTGCTTGAGGTGATTGGTAGCGCCATAGTTGTAAAGAGCGGAATCAAAGCCCCTTTGCTCGGAAGCGGTGGCTATGGTAAATACTCCGCCATACTTGGGTGTCTCAGGTGATGCGGGTGCTGATGAAGATGGGCTGTCAGCGCCCGACGAGGGTGAAGGAGTTGGGGAAGATGACGCACTGGGCTGAGTAGACGTCCCCGTGGAGCAGGCTGCAAATGAGAACAATAGCAGCACTGTCATCGCGGTGGTCAGTATCTTTTTAAAACCGGATTTCTTTCTTGCTAACATGAGCTTACCTCTTTTCAATTATTTGACTTTAATTTAGTGCTATAGACAGACTCGTTTCACCTGCTGTGTCGGCAGGGGAAAACGAGATATTCGGATAGCTTGAAGATGTGATAAAAAGAGCGGATGTCCTCCGGGCAAAGGTTATCTGTGCCTCCCTATTAGGGTCTGTCCATGTTGTAACTTGCTGTTCCGTTATGTCCAACTTTTTTATCCTCTTTCTCATATATATCATATATGTCATATATGAATACTAGTGTTTGACCGTTATTATAATGATCGACACTTAAGTTTGTCAATAAACTTTTATTTTTTTGTCGAATTCACGAAAAATAAATAGAAATGAAGCCTTTAAAAGGTTATATAGCAGAGGGTTTTTCATGCTATTTTGTAATATTTTTAAACTTTATGTATGGAGTATGGTATTTTATTATTATATTCTAGTCCGGAGATGCCAGGAAATGTTATATGAAATACTAAAAGCGTAGGTTGGCTTTTAAAACCGGCTTAAAAGGGCCTAACCCATCCCCTTCTTAAATGTCCGGGGATTGACTCCGAAATGCTTTTTAAAGGCCTTGCTGAAGTAAATCGGGTCAAAGAAGCCTGCCCTTTCGGCTGCCTCCTTAATCCGCATCTCCGGCTCCTTAAGAAGAAGGGCCGCCTTTTCCAGCCTTAGAATATTCATACGCTCAACAAGGGTTATTCCCGTTTTGGCCTTATAGAGCCGTGCCAGATGGCCATAGCTTAAATGAAGGGAATCCGCCAGCTTTTCAACGCGGACCTTTCCCTGGGTATCTTCAAGATAGACCTCAATTTTACGCAGAAGGGGATCGGTGCTTACCGATTCCCTTTCTTCTTTTCTGCTTCCATGAAGGAAAATAAGCCTTTCCAGCAGGCGGACAAGCTGAAGCTTTAGAGAACGGGGTGTTTCCTCTTCCTGGGCAGCCTTTAAAAAGCCGTCCAAAAGCACCCCTGTGACGGAGGCATCGGTATTGGCCCCGGGCTTCCAGCTTTGAAGACTTTCCAGCTGCCGGTAAAAGGAAAGGGTGCCCGCCGGTAACGCTTCTTCCTCCGCACTGGCATTTCTTATGCGCCATCGAATGCACAGGCCCTCGTGAGGGCTGGTTCGGTTGTATTCATGGGCATGGGGCATCCCCGGAGGTATAAGAAAAAAGCTGTTCTGGGGAATCGTCCTCATGCCTTGGCCAAAATCCGTAAGAAGCTGACCGGATAAGACATAGTTGAACTCATACCAGGTATGGGTGTGAACAGGACAGCCCCGGGCATTGCCGACTTGTTCAAAAATAATATCTATCCATTCCACCACCGCATCCTCGACCCGTATTTCGGAACACATACCGTTAAAGACAGCCGGCAGATGAAGCTTCCAAAACCCAATATCCATAAGCCCTCCCTATCCTTCTACTTTCAGAATAGCACAGTCGACGGGCTTTTCAAGACCTGTTTGTTCCTAATAACATCAAATAACACTCATATCATAATAAGACCGTTTTCTATGATAAAACGCCATGTACACATCTGCCTTTTCCTCTCATAATGAAAGGGTATTAATGGACATATACCGTATCTTTGGAAAAGGAAGGAAGCCCTTATGAAAAGTGAAAGCGGAAACAAAAAGCGTCTTTATCTTGTTTGCAACGCCCACCTGGACCCGGTATGGCAATGGGAATGGGAGGAAGGGGCGGCAGCAGCTATTTCAACCTTCCGGGCAGCAGCGGATTTCTGCGAGGAGGAAGACGGTTATGTCTTCAATCACAACGAGGTCATTCTCTACAAATGGGTGGAGGAGTATGAACCGGCTCTCTTTGAGCGCATAAAGGGCCTGGTGGCCAAGGGTAAATGGCATATTATGGGGGGCTGGTATTTGCAGCCCGACTGCAACATGCCCTCAGGTGAATCCTTTATTCGGCAAATCCTTCTGGGCCGGGGCTATTTTGTAAAAGCCTTTCAGGTAAGGCCCACCACTGCCGTTAATGTGGACTCCTTCGGTCATAGCCGCGGATTGGTCCAAATTCTTGAAAAAGCGGGCTATGATTCCTATCTTTTTATGCGTCCCGACCATATGCCGGAGCTTCCTGCCGACGACTTTTTCTGGCAGGGCTACACTGGGAGCAGGGTGATGGCCCATAAAATCGGCGGGGGCTACAACAGCCTTATGGGAAAAGCCGCTGAAAAAATAAAAGCATGGATGAGCGAAAATAATCAAAAGGAGCTGGGCCTTGTCCTCTGGGGCGTGGGCAATCACGGTGGCGGCCCCTCCCGCAAGGATCTTGCCGATATAAGAAGCCTTATGGCACAAAGCCCTTCCCATGAAATCGTGCACTCCACTGCGGAGTCCTATTTCACCGAGCTTGGAAAAGCTTCCGGCAAAAAGGGCCTGCCGGTATACGAGGGTGATTTGAATCCCCGTTTTGTAGGCTGCTACACCTCTCTTGTACGTATAAAGCAGCTTCACAGGAGGCTTGAAAATGAGCTTTATATGACGGAGAAAATGCTGTCGGCAGCCGCCCTCTCCGCCGGGCTTAACTATCCGTTCCAGGAGCTCAACGAGGCCCTTTGCGATTTAATGACCACCCAGTTTCACGATATTCTCCCCGGCTCCTGCATTCAGGCTGCCGAGGAAGCCTCCCTTCGCCTTTTGAACCACGGTCTGGAAATTGCCGCCCGCCTGAAGGCTAGAGCCTTTTTTGCCCTTTCCTCCGGTCAGCCTTCTGCCCGGCTCTCCGAATACCCCATTTTGGTTTATAACCCCCATCCCTATCCGGTGAAAGGCTTTTTTGAATGTGAGTTTATGCTTGCGGATCAAAACTGGGCGGAGGAGTTCTCCCTGCCGGTGGTGTACCGGGATGATGTCCGCCTTCCCTCCCAGCCGGAAAAGGAAGGGAGCAATCTCAATCTGGACTGGCGAAAGCGCGTGGTATTTGAAGCAGAGCTGGCGCCTTCATCCATGAACCGCTTTGACTGCCGCATTGAGCTTTTGAAGAGCAAGCCCCTCCCCTCACTCTCGGAGTATAAAGGGACGATTATCTTTGAAACAGAGGAATTAAGGGTTATTATAAACACCCTTACCGGACTTATTGACGAATACAGCATAAGGGGCCGCTCCTATCTCAAATGTGGAGCCTTCGCGCCTCTGGCCTATTATGATAATGAGGACCCCTGGCGTATGGACACTAACACTTTAGGCCCGGCGGCCGGCGCCTTTACTCTTATGAGCCCTGGTGCAGGCAGCGACTTCTCAGGTGTTAAGGATACCCTCCTCCCCTCCGTTCGAATCATCGAGGACGGAGAGGTGCGAACGGTGGTGGAAGCAGTTTTTTCCTATAACCATTCCTTTATCTGCCAGACCTACAAGCTTCCTAAAAGGGGAACGGAAATAGAAGTAAGCCTTCGGGTGTACTGGAATGAAAAGGACAAAATGCTCAAGCTCTTTATCCCCACCCGGCTTACTGAAAGCCGCTACAGAGGCCAGACGGCTTTTGGCATTAAGGATCTGGCACATGACGGGCAGGAGGTTGTGGCCCAAAAGTGGACCATGCTGGAATCCATCCACGAGGGGCAGGCCGTTACCCTGGTTAATGACGGCCTTTACGGCTCCAGCTCAGTGGATGGCGCCATTTACATGTCCCTGTTAAGGGGGGCCGGCTACTGCGCCCACCCCATAGGCGACAGGCCCATTCTGGTTCAGGACCGGTTCCTGCCCCGTATGGATCAGGGTGAACGGCTTTATACCTTCCGCCTGAACGCAGGCCCTGGTGAAGAAAGGCTTGAGCGCATCGACAGGGAAGCTCTTGTGACGAATGAGAAACCCTATGCCCTTTCCTTCTTTCCTTCCGGTGACGGCAAGCTACTTTCCCCCTTTCTCACGCTGTCCGACCAAGTGGTTCAGCTCAGCGCCTTTAAAAAGGCGGAAGAAGGTGACGACTATATTCTGAGACTTTATGAGCCTACCGGAAGTCCTAGGAAAACCGTTGTTGAAATTCCCTCGCTGGCACTAAAAAAAGAGGTTACCCTGGCGGGCTTTGAGTTTAAAACCTACCGGCTGGACACGAAAAAAGCCCTTTTGGCAGAGGTTGAGGGTATAGAGTAAAGAGTTCAAACCGGCTTGAAAAAAATTGTTCTGAAGCCTTATAAATCCTCGTATTGCCTTGTCTTTTAAATCTAAAACTGCTAACATGTTTTTGGTGGGCGCATTAGAAAAATTTTCAAGCACCCACGGACTTATGACAGTCAATACCGCACATAAGGAGGGTAATCATGGCTCAAAAAGAAGAGGAAATTCTTAACCGGTTCAAAGAAGCGGATGCAGGTGAGACAAAGATAGACCTGAGCCGCAAGCTAAAAGTAGGCATTATTGGTACAGGCTGGATCGCCGACGCCCATATTGCAAGCTACAAGAACATGCCCGATGTGGAAATCGTGGCAGGCGCCGATCTTGTTCCCGGCAAGGCCAAAGCTTTTTTTGAAAAACACGGCGTTGAAAACGTTCGTACCTATGAAAGCCACACTGCACTTTTAGAAGCAGAAACTCTGGATGCCGTAAGCGTGTGCACCTACAACGCCACCCATGCGGAGTGTACCATCGCCGCACTTGAAAAGGGCGTTAACGTGCTTCTGGAAAAGCCCATGTGCGTCACCCTGGAAGAAGCCGCAGAAATCTGCCGCGCTGAAAAGAAAAGCGGCAAGGTTCTTTCCATCGGCTTTCAGCCTCGTTTTGACGAGAACATGAAAATGATTAAGAAAATTGTGGACTCCGGCGAGCTGGGCCAAATTTATTACATCCAGACCGGCGGCGGCAGAAGACGGGGCATCCCTACTCCCTTCGGCACCTCCTTCATTGAGAAGGATACGGCAGGCATTGGCGCTCTGGGCGACATCGGCTGCTACTCTCTGGACATGGTGCTCAATGCCATCGGCTATCCCAAGCCCTTAACCGTAAGCGGCTACAAGAGCGCCTTCTTCGGCACCCGCCCCAGCTACTACCCCACCCATCCGGAATACGGCGCCAAGTTTGGTGTTGATGATTTCGCAGCAGCCTTTGTACGTCTTGAGGGCGGTATTATTCTGGACTTCCGCATCGCCTGGGCGATGAACCTGGACACTCCCGGTGATACCATCATTCTCGGAACCAAGGCCGGTCTTCGCATTCCCTCCACCGAGTGCTGGAATGGCAGCGTAGGCGGAGCTATGAAGATTTACCATGAGGTGGCAGGAGCTCAGGTGGAAACCGTTATTCCCATTATTGACAACAAAGGCCCCGGTCTCTTCGATAAGAAGATCCGCACCTTCCTGGATGCCATTAAGAATAATACACCGGCACCTGTTCCCTCCAGCCAGATTCTTTACAACCAGGCCATCATTGACGGTATTGCCAAATCCTCGAATCTTGGCAGGGAAATTGAAATTGTTATTCCTGAAATTTAATGCTTTAAACGCCTATATAAGTAAAAAAGGGGATTGCCGGTGCAATCCTCTTTTTTTGTAGCCATTTGCGTAAGCAAATCTGGCTAAAAGGGAGGGGGTTTGATCCCCTCCCCAGCTTTGATTATGAAAACGATAAGATTATCCTATGGAGGGTTATTCCGCTTCTCTCAGCCGCTCGACAACGGAGCGCTTCGACACGGCATGGTACATTGAAAGCGGCAGCACAATGCCTAAAGCCGCGAAAATAAGGCCGGGCAGGAGAATGGGCAGCAGGGTGAACCTGTAGGTAAAAAACCAGACTACGCTTTCCAGCACCCTGGATAAAACCGGGGCAAAAGCAAGGCATAGAATAAGTGATGCGCCCACCGCGCCAAAAGCATAGCCAAGGCCCTCATAAATGAGCATGGTCTTAAGCTGCCTTCCCGTCATTCCCACCGCCTGAAGCATGGCAAACTCACGGCGCCGGGTCAGAATACCCGTCAATACCGCGTTAAGGAAATTAAGCACGCCCACAAGCCCTACAATAAAGCTCAGTACACCTCCCAACAGCAGAAACATATCGCGGAAGGCATAAAATTCCGTCGCGTAGATGGCTTTACTCTCATAATCCAGCTGAGTCATCCTATGCTCCGTCAGCTCGGAGAGAAAGGCTTCCATGGAATCCATGCTGTTTTCATCCATATCACATGCGTAATACAAGACGGAATTCGTACCGGTGTCCCTCATAAAGGTCTGGTCGTTCATCACAAACTGGTCATTGCCATAATAACGGTAGCTGAGGAAATGAGGTACGGCAACCAGCGCCGCCACTTCATACTCCCGGTCCTCATAGCTTTTGGCCCGGTAGCGATAGGGCTGATCACCGGGTAAATTTAAAGGATCCAGAATTTTACCTGTGTCGGGGTCATAAAACTCATACTCCTCCACATAGCGCAGAGTGACCTTATCCCCAAGCTTTGCCCAGTGTGAGTCTTCCAGGGGGGTGCCATAATCATCCTCATTGTACACGGCCGCAATATACCTTCCTCCCGGCTCCTGGAGCCTGGCAAGGTCTCCCTGGAGCACGTCAAGCCTGTTGAGGATAAAGGGCTCCATGCCATAAAGCTGAACGGATTCGGCCAAAAGGCCCTCTTTGTTTTTTTCAGCAAAGTTGATACCGTGATCAACCGTTTCAATGTCATTCCACTTACCATATTTAACCCGGTAATAGTCTTCTGTAATAAACTCCTCTACTTGGGCGGTCCTGCCGTAAACACGTCCGCCACCTTCGATACCGGGCCGTGCCTCCATTTGAGAGAGGGCGGACTCCGGCAAGGCGTTGGCTTCGCTCCAAAAAGCTCCGGTCTGAAAATACACCACGTCGGAGACAATGAAATCCGAAGCCATTCTGGACAGGTATTTATCCATATCAAAGCTGTTTGTAAAGGTAACCGTTATATTAAGCAGCAATATGGACATGGAAAGAGAAATAACGGTTATGACGGTCTTGCTTTTGCTGCGCCCCAGATTGGCATAGGCCATTTTAAAAAGGGACGCGCCGGATTGCACCCTGCGCACCGTCTTTCTGTCTGCCTTCCCCTCGGTATAGCGGACGGCTTCAGCAGGGGACACTCCGGCAGCCAGGCGTCCCGGCCTGCGGCAGGAGATGATAACCGTCATTAGGGCAAAGAGAGTAGAGCCTATAAAAATCAGCGGACTTGACGATAGGGCATCCAATTTGATTCCGTTCAGCCGTGAAAGAATAACCGGCGTGAGCTTAATACCAACACCATAGCCCGCCAGCAGTCCAAGAGGGATGCCCCTGCCGGATAAAGCCAGCGCCTGCCAGCGTATCAGGCGTTTAACCTGCCTTCCGGTGGTGCCAATGGTTTTCAAAAGGCCGTAAAAGCGAATATCGTTTGTAACTGATATCTGGAATACATTGTAGATAATCAGATAACCAGTGAGCATAATGACGAAAAGCAGCGCCGCAACAGCGAGAACCGTAACCGGGTCGATGCTGTCTGAAAACCGGGCGCCGGTGTAGCCCCAGTTAACGCCAATAGAAACATAGCTTTCCGGGGTGGAGCGGTCTCTGTTTTGGTATCCATTATTTTCTAATATTTTCATTAGATCTTGTCCGATGTTTAAGGAGCTGCCCAGCATAACGCTCATATCCCATGAACCGGTCATGCCGTCTCTGCCAATGCCCTGCCCTATGCCCACCTGGTCGTAGACAGCCTGAACCCGGCTCTGGGGGAGAAGCACATGGCTGGCTGCCATAGCCCCGTCATATTCCCACCAGCCGCTTAGGGTAAAGGTTTCCGTAATCTCCATACCATCCGAGTCTAAGGTTAGAGTAAAGGTATTGCCCAAAACAGGCTCGACGCCCAGCAGCCCCAAAACCCGGGTATCCGTCGCAGCTTCATTGGTACCTTCCGCAGGCAGACGCCCCTCAATAGGATCGCAAAACATCCAGTGGGCGTTATTGGCGTCACTGTACCCAATTTCCACATGAGCCTTTTGAAACGGAGCGCCTGATGCCATGCCTGCAAAACGCCTAAGCCCGTAATGCTTGATGAGGGGATCGGCTTTTATCGTGTCAAACTGGCTCCTGGTTAAATATTTAAAGCCTCCATGGCTCCATCCTCCCACCTGCCGGAAGTTGGCCTGCTGAATGGAATGGTTTATGGAAAGCCCTATCGTAAACAAGGTTGTAAAAAGAAGCGTTGTCAGTGCAATGGCTAATAGGGCTATTGTATTTCTCGCTCTGGCCGCCTTCATGCTTTTCATGCTCAGGTGGCGTATGTATTTTCTGTTGGCTACGTTCATACCCTCACCTCCTTATCGAGCCGAAATGAGACCGTCCTCGATGCGTACGATGCGGTCGGCCATCTGAGCGATTTCCTCGTTATGGGTTATCATAACAATGGTCTGCATGAATTTCCGGCTGGTAATCTTAAGCAGTCCCAGTACGTCCTGGCTGGTTTTGGAATCCAGGTTCCCCGTGGGCTCGTCCGCCAGTATAATGGCGGGCTTTGCGGCTAAGGCCCGCGCAATGGCCACTCGCTGCTGCTGTCCCCCGGAAAGGTTATTAGGCAGGTTTTCCAGCTTTTGCTTAAGGCCCAGGGTTTCGATGATGCTGTCAATATAGGCCGAATCAGGCAGGTTTCCGTCCAGTTGAACGGGCATGACGATGTTTTCATAAACATTGAGCACGGGAACCAGGTTGTAATTCTGGAACACAAAGCCGATCTTGCGACGGCGGAATATAATAAGCTCCTCATCCTTAAGAGAAAATAGGTCACTGCCCTCAACTCGAACCGTGCCTCCGGTAGGGCGGTCAAGCCCGCCCAGCATGTGAAGAAGCGTGGATTTGCCGCTGCCGGAGGTTCCCACTATGGCTACAAATTCCCCTTTTTCCACCTTCAGGCTGACGCCTGCCAGAGCATGAACGGCATTTTCTCCGGTACCGTATATCTTAACTAAATCCTTGGTCTCCAAAACGGTCATTATCGGATTCCTCCCATAAAAAAATCTGCATTGATGATTACAATACAGACTTTACCATATGTTTCTTTCCAGAATCTTTCCGGCAGTTTTCAATTCTAATAATATTGTAAGAATTCACTTTAAACAGGGAAAAAGGCACCGGGCAGTAATATGAATCAGAGTAATTTACATTTTTCGGGGCAGAAACATTGAAAAAACGGAGCCTTTGCCTAAAGACGAGGCAACCTTAACATATCCTCCCTGTCCGGCTAAAATCTGGCGGGTCAGATAGAGGCCGATACCCACACCCTCCTTATCGCTTACAGAGGGTGAACGGTAAAACCGTGAAAAAACCCTGGCCTGCTCCCCTTCTGAAATTCCTATTCCCGTATCGGCCACATCAATGCGGCAAAACAGATCGTAGACTTTTACCGAAAGGGTTATATCCCCTTGGGAAGTGTATTTGACGGCGTTATCCACCAGGTTGCATAGCGCCTCCGTGGTCCACTTGGGGTCAAAAACAGCGGATGCGTCCGTGGCTTCCACCTCAAACCGAAGTCCTTTCCGATCTGCCAGGGGCATAAACTGCCCGGCGGCCTCCTTCAACATGGGTCCAAGAGCATTTTGTACCGGACGCATGGTTAATACCCCCGTTTCCAGCCGGGACAGCTTTACCAGTGAGGCAATCAAAAAATTCAGCTTTTCCGCCTGATCCTTAAGCGCAGCTGCGCAGTCTCCGCTTTCCCCCGGCAGGTTTTGCTCCTCCAGCAGCTGTGCATAGAGCAGCATATTGGAAACAGGCGTTTTAGTTTGATGGGAGATATCTGCCAGAAGCTCCTTAATCTTCTCTTTTTCATTTGCTAAGTTTCTTGCCGATACCACCGAAGCGGTGAGATACTGATTCATTCTGTATTCCACGGATGAAAGCAGGCTTTCGTCAAAGCTGTGTTCTGAAAAGCTGCCGTCGATGGCGCTATCCAGCATATGGTTCAGCCTTTTAAGGATTGCTTTTGTTTTACAGCGCTCAGCAAGAACAGCTAAAAATCCTGTAAGAACCGCCGACAACGAAAGGATTATAAGAAGAAGGTTTCCCTCAGGCATTCTTTTTCACCGCCCATAGATAACCCCGGCCATAAACGGTTTTTATGTACTCACCGGCGTCCAGCTTGTCCCTCAGGCGTTTTATGGTTACCGAAAGAGCATTTTCATCCACAAAATCCGGACCGTCCGGCCAGAGACGCTCCATAAGAACTCCCCGGCTCAGGGTTACCCCACTGTTTTCAACCAGCAGGCGAAGAAGTTTCTGCTCGGTTTTACTCAGTTCTATTGCGTAATTCTTCCTGAAGAAGGCCATTTGCTCGAAATCAAACCGGTAATCGTCAACGGAAAAGGGCTTAACGGGGTTGACGACGGCACGGCGCAACTGGGCCTTTACTCTGGCGCGAAGAATTGCAAGACTGAAGGGCTTTGTTATGTAATCGTCCGCACCGCAATCCAGTCCCATAACCACGTCGGCTTCGGTATCGTTGGCAGTTAACAGAATAACCGGCAGCACATTATCTGCGTTCTTCAGTTCACGGAGCAAATCCAGGCCGCTTCCGTCGGGAAGATTGATGTCAAGCAGAACCAACTCCGTCATGCCGCAGGCCAGCTGATCACGGGCAGAGCTTAAATCATGGCAGGAAACAATTTGCAGCTCTTCATTTTTAAGAGCAAGGCACAAGCCCTTGCTGAGATTGCGGTCATCCTCCACAATAAGTAATTGCTGCATTATTAAGCCCCCTTCAAGTGTTAAAATCCACGCCCATGTCTTTGGAATAATTATAGCATAGCTTTCTCAAAGCATAAAAACGTTCGTAAAAACTTATATGTTAGTGCTATAATGTTTGAAGACACCCGGCAGACAAAGAAAGCCTGACTGTTAATTTTTTTAATAGCGCAAAGGAGCCTGTATGAAGAAAAAAGGACTACTTCTGGGTTGTATAATCCTTCTGATGTTTTCCCTTACGGGTTGCATCGATAAAGAAGAACGAGCCAAAGGAAATGAGGATCTCCGAAAGGGCAGAGAATTGGTAATGGAATACGTGAAGGATACTTACGGAAATGACGCCAAGGTTTCCGATATTGATGCCTTTTACATTCGCCGAACCTATGACTCTGTCATTCCTTCTTATGCAAAGATGGCAAGCGGCTTTTTAAAGGCCACGGTTTCCATAAACGATACGAACTTTGACATGCTCTATCATGTGAATACCGGCGAGGTACTCACCAAGGCGAACGTTCCTGCCATAAAGGAGGGATTTCTCACCCAGGTCAATAAGACCTTAGGCACGGTCAATTTTAAGCAATGCAGTATGAGGATATATACCGTCGATATAAAGGATCCCGAAATCGAGCAATATATCTCTCCGGATATTACAACTTATCAGGAACTGCTTGAAGCCGGAGGTTACGTGCTTGAGCTGACCTTCCGTTCCACTGCCCAGGACCTTCCCGCAGAAGAGCAATGGCGTAAGGTTAATGACCTGTTTACAGGCGAAAATATAGAAACTCAGGTCTATCTGTTGTTTGTGAATTATAAGGATGAAGCGGGCTTAAAGGAAGAAGAAAATACAAATTATTATTCTTATACAAAGCATCTAGATTCCTATGCTGAAAAAGAAGGAGCTATGAAAAATATAGACAATATGGTTTATATCAATTTATACGGTGATATTCAAGTGATACACGGGAAATAGCCCCTTGAAGCACATCCTGCCTGGTCGCAGTACCGGCATAGAAAATTTTATAAAGCTGCAAAGGAGCTTATATGAAAAAAATTAGCCTTTTATTCGGCATTGTTCTTCTGATGCTTTTTTCCTTAACAGCCTGCGTCAGCAATGAAGAAAGGCGGCAGGGAAATGCGGATGTCCGCCGGGGCAGAGAATTAATAACGGACTACGTGCAGGAGATTTACGGAAAAGAGGCCAAAGCCTATGACTTCAAAGCTTGTTATGTCCTTCGCAGATACGACTCGGTAGTCCCTAATTTTGATAAGATAGCCAGCGGCTTTGTAAAGGCCACGGTATCAGCAAACAATAGGATCTTTGACATGATTTATCATGTGAATACCCGTGAGGTACTCACCAAGGAGAATATTCCCGCAATAAAGGACGAATTTCTCACTTACGTCAACAAGACCTTGCCATCAGCCAATTTTGTTGACTGTACAATGAGGCTTTATAACAGAAATATCGAGGATACCTATATTGAGGAATTTATTAAGCCTGATATTTTAACTTACAAGGAGCTGGTTGAAACCGGCGAATACATGCTTGAGCTGACGTTCCGGTCCACAGCCTCGGACTTTGACTCGATTACGGCAGAACAATGGCGTAAGGCTATCTACCCGTTTAATGGGGTAAGAACAGGCAGTCAGGTACATATGCTGTTTGTGAATTATAAGGATGAAAACGGTTATAAGGAAGAAGAAAAGACAGGTTATTACCTTTATATAGAGGATCTCACTGACTATTATGAAAGAGAATCCTCCATAAAAAATATAAAGGATATGGTTTATATCACCTATGACGGCGATTTTCAGGTGTTAAGCGGGAATTAGCCAATAGAAAACTTTTATTTGCTTTTTAAGTAAATAAGTGCTAAGCTTACAAAGCTGGTTATAATATAACCAATGGGTTGATTTATTTTTGACAAACACTCTCTTTAATTATTTTGGAGCGAGCTAAATCAAGAATTTTTAGATCCAAATAATTAATG
>JAFADM010000502.1 GCA_023424865.1 Bacillota bacterium
CGGAATGATGCGCATTAGCTCCGGCAATGCGCCGCTGTGATCAATTTCGTTATGGTTTGCAATGATATAATCAATCCTTTTAAGATCAATTGTCTTTTTGAGACGAGCCACAAACTCCTTGTCAAAAGGCTGCCATACGGTGTCAATCAAAGCGGTTTTCTTATCCTGCACCAGATAGGAATTGTAGGATGAGCCCCTGCGTGTGGAATATTCATCGCCGTGAAATCTTTTAAGCTCCCAGTCGATCTTACCGACCCAGCTTACCTTTTCGGTTAACTTCTTTGACATGTCAAAGCCTCCTTATTTACTCTATACTAATGTTAGTTTACCACTTTTATTGCGTTGCTATTTGAACCTGGCAACATAGAGGCTTTTTTTTAAAATATACTCCATTATTTCTTCGACTGTCGGAGAAGCAAAAGGACTTTATTTGTGTATGTAATTTTTCATGTTTCTCATGAAAACAATTTGACACCAATTTCATCCTACAGCTATATTCTTTTTTGCGATTGATATAACCTCATTATTAATGATTTAAAGGCATAAACAGATATAGAAACTTACGTTCCGGTTTACTGTTATACAATAAAAGCCTGGTTTAATTTCAAATTGTTATTTAGGTTAAATTCTTATTATCTACTGCCAAATGGATATCAAATACTGCCATCGTTGATATTTCTGTTTTATTGCCATATAATTATCTCATGTGATGAGGAGGGTTTTTATGGGAGATAATATTTTAAACCTTGAAGAGGCATTGGAATTTTTAAAGGTCAGTGAAAAAACACTCATTAAACTACTTCGTGAAGAACACCTTCCTGCCCGTAAAATTGGTCGGGAGTGGCGGTTCAGCCGGGAGGCACTGCTTCGCTGGCTTGCTTCCGGGGACTCTATTGACTATATTAATCAGAATGAACGCTATATGGTTTCAGAAGATGTACCTGGAAC
Source organism: Bacillota bacterium (assembly GCA_023424865.1). The sequence goes on from JAFADM010000502.1 coordinate 949, forward strand.
TTCTTCTTACTTATTTGATGAAATTATAAAAATGCTATCTGATCTGGGGCAAAATGATAATAATATAAAAGTCTTATTGCATGAGATGGACAGGGATATCATCATCCCACAGGAAGCCACACTCCGTGTCAGCTATAAGCAACAAAGAGATGTTGAGAAACTGGAATTTAAGATTTTTTGGGATCTGCGCGAGGAATCCAAACTAGAAGCCAATCAAAAAACGAAATCTCCATAATAAGTTGCTTAAAAAAACTGTAATCCAAAAAATTAATAGTGATGGAGGGATATAAATGTGGCTTCTATATGCTTTTGGATCTGCACTGTTCGCAGGAATGACAGCTGTTTTAGCGAAAATCGGTATTAAAAATACCGACTCCAACCTGGCGACGGCACTTCGCACAATCATTGTGCTTTTGTTTTCATGGCTAATGGTTTTCGTTGTGGGTTCACAGAATACTATTGGTACAATTTCTTCCCGCAGCTTTATCTTCCTGATTCTTTCAGGCGGGGCAACCGGTGCGTCCTGGTTATGCTATTTTAAAGCCTTGCAGCTCGGAAATGTAAATAAAGTGACCCCCATTGACAAGAGCAGTACAATATTGACAATCCTGCTTGCTTTTTTGTTTTTAGGGGAGATACCTACTGTGTGGATGGGAATTGGAATTGTTCTGCTTGCAGCTGGGACCTACCTTATGATCCAACTGAGGGAATCGGAGAACTCAGTCGTTAAGAGCAAATCATGGCTATTTTATGCCGTTTTATCTGCTGTCTTTGCCGCATTAACCTCAATCCTTGGAAAAATTGGAATTCAGGGAATCGAATCAAATTTAGGGACAGCAATCCGCACAATTGTTGTGTTGGCTATGGCCTGGGGAATTGTTTTGTTTCAAAAAAAGTATGTTCTCATAAAGGATATTGACAGGAAAAGCTGGATATTTATAATGCTTTCCGGCCTTGCAACCGGCCTCTCATGGCTTTGCTATTACCGAGCGCTCCAGGAGGGCAAGGCTAGCCTGGTTGTGCCCATTGACAAATTGAGTATTGTCGTTGCCATTACATTTTCTAATATATTTCTCAAAGAAAAGCTTTCGGGGAAAGCCTTTGTCGGGTTGCTGCTTGTCATATCCGGGACCTTATTACTGCTATTATAGATTTATCCTGCCTGATGATCCAGAGTTACAAGGACGCAACCCTATGGCGTACCCCTTTTATACTGGGCAAATAAGTCCTCTTAAACCACCGTCTGACTAGAAGGCGTGAATTGTTTGCCACAAGAGGTTAAAAAAGTATGTGTGGCATTCATGCAGGGAGTTCTCTTCGCAGGTTCACAAAGACGTCGCAACACTGTTAATGAGCAGCGTAAACCAGCATGTTGTAACATGTATCTTTATAATTACCTCACCTGTCTCATAGCATTACGATATTAAAAATCCACTTGCTATCTGGTACCAAACCAGTATAAGCAAGTGGAATAAACGCATCTGTAATAGAGTTAACCTAAATAGATTACACCTTAAACCGGTAGCCGGCACCCCTAACCGTCTGGATATAATGAGGATTGCTCGCATCCTCTTCTATTTTGTCCCTCAGGCGGTTAATATGGACGGCAACAGTGGCGTTGTCGCCCATAGCATCCATACCCCAGATGCGCTCGTAGAGAGTTTCGCGGTTGAACACTACGTCTACGTTGAGTACCATAAACAGCAATAATTCGTATTCTTTATTTTTTAACTCAATTTCTGTTTCGTTCACATAGACCCGGTGGGTTTCGGTGTTAATGCGGATATTGCCTATACTAATTTGTGTTAACGCTGATTTGCCCGTCTGTTTTAACCTAGCGTACCGCGCCAGATGCGCCTTGACATATGCCACAAGCACGCTTGGAGAAAAGGGTTTTTCAATATAATCATCAGCCCCTAGTCCAAGCCCGCGTATCTTGTCGATATCCTCCCGCCGCGCCGTTACCATCAGGATCGGAATATCCAACGCCTCCCGCAACTCACGGCATACGGTAAAACCATCTATGCCAGGAAGCATAAGATCCAGCAGAATTAAGTCAAAACCACCTTGTAATGCTTTTTCTATTCCAATTTTGCCATCCGTTGCTATCTCAACTTCAAAAAAATTAATCTCGAGGTAATCTCTCTCGATAGCGGCAATAGCGGTGTCATCTTCTATTATCAATATCTTTTCCATGTTATCCCTCTACCTTCGGCAGAAAAATCACAATATCCAGACCGCCATGTTCACCAAGTTTTGCCTCAATGTTCCCGTTCATGCGGTGTACCGCGTTAGCTGCAATGGCCAGTCCAAGACCACTACCGAGATTTGGGTTCTGTCGCGACGGATCGCTGCGGTAAAACACCTCGAACAGATGGGGCAGTGCCTCCTGTGAAACACCAGGTCCATTGTCACAAAGAGATAAACGATATCTTCCGTTTTCTTCCTCCAAGGAAATGTGCAGATTTCCAGTTGTCTTTGTTTTATACTTTAAGCTGTTCTCCATAATATTAGTAAGCACACGCCGAAGCTGATCCGAGTCAGCCATCACCGTCGCCGGAATCAGCGTACCGGTGGAAAGAATAAGACCATTTTCCTCGTATTCCGTACCTACCGCTCGGACAAGCTGTCGAATCTCATCGTCGAGTTGTAAAGGCTCTGGATTGTCTGGGTATTCACCTAATTCCATTTTAGAGAACAAAAATATCTTTGCTAACATACGGTCAATATCTTCAGCCTTGCTCTTTATGGTTTCCAGATACCCTCTTTGGGCTTCCGGCGTTTTGGCCACGCCATCTAAAAGGCCCTCTACATAAGCACGGATTGAGGTCAGCGGGCTGCGGAGATCGTGTGAGACGCCGACAAGAAGTTCCTTCCGGCTTTGCTCATGTTGCTGTAACTGATTAACAGAGGCTTTGAGTCGGACAGCCATTTCGTTGAAATCCGCACAGACAGGCGCAAACTCATCCTGCGTTCTATATTCGATGCGATACTCTAAATTGCCCTCACTGATGTGCCGCACGCCATCAGAGAGAATATCCAGAGGGCGTTCGATCTTCTGGAAAACGAATTTAGTCAGAAAACGATTTGTGACTATAATAGAGAGAATTGTGGAAACGATTAATAGGAGTGCTGACAGCGCAATGCCAATCTTAAGTGTACCATAGGACAGCTCCGATGGGCTGGCAAAGATTGCAATGCGGTAAATGATGCCGTTAATTTGGGGCCGACGGACGTATAATTCCCGGCTCCCGTTGGAAACAAAGCCCTCGCCACCCACTGTGTCCACAGCTGTCAACAGTGTTTCATCTGCATCGGTACTTAGACCATATTGATAAATACTCTCTCCGGAGGAATCTATGAACAGCATCATTGAGCCTTGGTCAAGTGCACGGCTGAGTTCTGTCAATCCTTCCGTCTGACCCGTGTGAGCTACATCATCCAGAGTATTTTCAACCATCATGGCGATGCTCCTGCTGGCCTTGTAAAAGTCCTCGCTGTCCTCGAAACCAACTCCCGCACTATGCGTAACTGAAAACCATATTATGCCCACACACGTAAAAGCAATAAGCCCAGTGATCATTACCGGCACGAGAATCATCAGAATATTTGAAATAACAAGCCGATTTTTAATGGATATGTTTTTATCATTTAATATAAACATATTTTTTATCTTCAAAATGAACACCACCTTGATGCCTTCTATTCTAAATTATAACATGGACTTTCAGGATAGTATTTAAACACAACATAAACAATGTAAATACAGCTTTCTTTTTCCTTTGTTTAAGAGCAGTTTAACTCCAGTTTTACTGGAGTTAAACTTAAGATGCTATTTTAACATTATAAAATGCCGTAATATTGTGGATGAAAGTGCCCTTGAAAAGGAGGTCAAAAAATAATTTGCCAGCCCGTATTTTTTCTGTGTTTATGTCGAGCGGCCGACACGGTTATCCTAACAGCTTTATCAATCCTTTAAATTCTGCAGGCATAATTGAAATGAGTAGTGTGTTTTCGTTAAATGATAGCGATATAGCTATGCTGCTAAAGTATATTCAGCGATTTCGTTTGTTTTCAAAAGCTTTTCCTATATCCTTTTATTTTCAGCTGGCTTCTCTGGTACAAAAAAAGTTTAAGAACAGTTTATTTCTATTTTGAGTGGAGTTTAACTTGGTGTATTATTCTTAAATTAATTTCAAAGAAAGGCGGTTGAAAAAATCGGAATATGTTCTTGAAACTAAGGTCGATTGTCTGGGGATATGATCCATTAGGAATTGCGACATTTTCAAATATGCTTGGTAAAGTTGGATGTAAAATAGGCAGCGGGCAGCTCTGACTTCGATATGTTTGCTGTTAATTGTTCTATTGATAGTACGTTTCTTGAACGGAAAGATTATCAATCCTGCCATTTGATGTGGCACTTAATAAGCAAAAGCTATAAGGTCTGCGGAGAATTAACCGGCAGCCGAGTACCTTTTGCATAAATTGCGAAGATGCTGAAGCAGGAGAAAAAAGAGGCTTGATGATGATTATATTAATTTTAGGAGTTACTGCAACCATACTTTGGGTAATTCACTACATCAGCTATTTTCATTTAAAAAAACTGATATTGGCAAAGCATAGATGGGATCTAAATATTTGCTGCGGAAAGACTGATGGAGGCGGAATCAATGCTGATATATTCAAGCATGAGGATGTCCCGAAGTTTGTTTTCATTCAAAACATTTACCGCCTACCCTTTGCTGATAAAGCATTTGACAGAATACTCTGCTCTCACACGCTGGAGCATGTTGAGGATCCTGTATCGTTTTATAAAGAGCTCACCCGTGTGGGCAGAGAAGTAACAATTGTAATTCCCCCTCTTTGGGATATATGCGCTGTTTTCAATATTTTTGAGCACAGGTGGATTTTTTTAAGCTTTAAAAAAGAACATGCCAACTTGCCCAAATATATAAAATTTCCGCTAGCGGACGTAATTCAAAAAAAACTTGGTCAAAAGATTCATGCATAATTTCACTATAAATGGTTTATAGCCAGGCGGTAACTGCAATTCCGTCGTTTAAACCATGCAATAAGTATAAAACAGCTACCGTAAAAGCTTCAGTATTCAGCTTAAAAGAAGAAAAGATGTTTAAACGAAAAAAATGGTTTGTGGCAATACCAATTGTGCTATTTGCAAAGTTGTCTATCTGCGTTCAAGCAAAAATTACTGCTCTTTTTGAGGGGTGGGCTTATGGAGAAGTAGTTGAGAATATGTCTCCGGTATTAACTGTAATTATAAAAGGTATCACGCATATAGGTGATTCCATTTCTGTTTGGATTTGCACTATCATTGTTTATTTATTTCCTATGGGAAAGCAGATTGTTAAATTAGTACACAAAAACTAACCGGTCTGATAAGGAAGGGAGTTAGAAAATGCAGGAATGGATTATAAACTTTATGAATCACTTTGGATATTTCGGTATCGCACTGCTCATTGCAATAGAAAACATATTTCCCCCAATTCCATCTGAACTGATATTGACTTTCGGCGGATTTATGACCACCTATACCAGTATGAATATCTGGCTGGTGGTATTATTTGCTACCGTTGGTTCAGTGGCTGGAGCAATTGTCCTTTATGGTGTGGGGCGATTGCTGTCTGTTGAAAAACTGGAATGGATTATTTATAAATGGGGATATATTCTAGGGCTGAAAAAAGAGGATGTGAAACGGGCAGAAAACTGGTTTATCCAGCGCGGCACATCAACTATCTTTTTCTGTCGGTTCATTCCACTTATCAGAAGCCTTATTTCCATTCCCGCAGGAATGGCTAATATGCGCTGGGGGAAATTCCTCCTATACACTATTCTTGGTACCGCCATTTGGAATGTAGTTTTAGTATACCTTGGAGCTTTTGCAGGGGCTGGATGGGAACGTATTAACAAGTATATGGATGTTTATTCATATATTGCACTTGCTATTATATTTATTATAGGAATTGGACTTATCTTCTGGATTAAAAAGAAAAGAAAAGTCAAATAGCAAAATTCATTAATAGAGATATCAAATATAAAGTTGGAGATTTATTATTTTTGCAAATTGAAAGCGATTGAAAACAGTCCTACAAGATATATACCTTTACCACATTGAATTAATTAAAACTAAAATATATGAAAAGACTCTCCTGGCATATGGTTTAACTCCAGTAATCCCCGACACCCCCGCGGGAGGAATAATCATAACGTTGATTTACGAGGACTTAAAGAAAAAACAACCACCTAAATGTTGCTTTGTTCAGCAGAATTACGAGGACACTGTTTCAGCTCGGAAGCGAAATATCGAATATGAGCATTTGGCTGGAACGCCTCTCTTTTATTAAATAATTACTCTGCTGTTTTAGTCTTCGAAGAAGTTAAAAAATACAAAAGCCCTGCAAGGATAGGGAAGAAAGCAAATGTAAAATACATCCAATTGTATCCCAATGCAGATGAGACAATACCGGCAATAACAGAACCAAACCCTATTCCTCCATCAAATCCGGTGAAAAATGTTGCATTTGCTGCTCCGCGTCTGTCTTTCGGAGCATAAATAACAGCCAGAGTTTGCAAGCTCGACTGAACCGCACCAAATCCTATCCCATATAAAAAGGCGACAAATAAAAAGATCAACATTGTAGACGCCTGAGAAAGGATCACCATAGCTATAACCAGTAGAATCAATCCTGGATACATGGTGGCATTAAACCCCAAACGATCAACTAATCGTCCGAAAATCGGTCTGGTTACCAGCATTGCGGCAGCGTAGACCAAAAAATATAGACCGATATTTGCGATTCCCTTTTCTAACGCGTATATAGAGAGGAAACTGACTATGGAACCATAAGCAGCCGAAACGAAAAACATAACTATAGCCGGCCGCATAGAAGAACGTTCAAAAATTGCAGCTTTCTTTTTGCCTGCTTGTTGCCCCTCTACAGTACGGTAACGGAAGAAGATGGCCAGACAGAAGCCTATTGCGCCAAACCCTGCAGACGTAAACATAAGATTTGATGTATTTCCTCCGGCAAACAAAGCAAGACCAAGAGCCGGTGCCAATGCCATTGCCAAACCCGAGGAAAGGCTGAAAAAGCCCATAGATTCACTAAATCGTTCTTTTGGGATGATATCTGTTGCTACAGTATTGCTTGAGGTACTAGACGCACCCCATCCAAATCCATGCAGAAAACGAATTGCAAGAATGACGCTCACATAAGGGAACCACCAATAGGACAGCGTTGCTGCAATAATAACACCAATACCAGCAAGCAATATCAACTTACGTCCCCATTTATCAACGGCCAAACCGGAAACAGGCCGGATAATCAGTGCAGATATTGTGGTAAGACCTGTAATCCAGCCAATAACAGAATCGGCACCGCCTAAAGACTTAACGTAAAGCGGCAGCGTGGGCATGAGCATTTGAAATCCTATAAAAATCAACAGGTTAATTATTGTGATGCCAATAAAATCTTTAGTCCATATTTTCGGTTTGATTTGCATATTTTTGATCCCTCTCTTAGTAGCTTAAATAAGCAAGGCTAATCTTCAGCTTTATTTTCCTCTAAAACGTTATTTAGGATTTTTTTCAACAATTCCTTCGTTTGTTTGATTTCCAATGGAGAAAGATTTTTTGTCGTTATCTTCACAATCTCCATGAATGTCTCTTGCATATGAGCGGATATTTGTTTACCCTTATCCGTCAGATACAAACGGTCAAAACGGTTATCTTCCGTATCCTTTTCTTTACGGACATAACCGTTGTCAATCAAATTCTTGACCGCTTTAGCTGTGGTAGATTTACTGATATACAACCAATCGCTTAAATCTTTTTGTGTAATACCCTCACTTCGCGATATCACATAAAAGAAATCATGTTGTCCGCTTCGGATCGAAATGCCCGTTAGCTTATGATTTAATATAATCTGCAAATTGCGATGAATCGCAGCAGTTAATTTTCCTATGCTTTCATTCATGATTATACCCCTTCGAAATTAGTTTCACTTGAAACTAATAGCATTATGACATAAATTAGTTTCTCTTGCAACTAATTTTAATTGGAACCTTGCAAAGTACAGTTTACAAGGGACTGCACAGGGTAGCGGTCTAACGGTCTAGAGGGTGGTGTGTTGTACGTAATCTATTTTACCTGGTCAGGCCGCACCGGAGAAATGGCTAGAATTATTTCAAGGTTGACAGGTGCCTCTATTCAGGAAATTCTGCCGGAAACACCGTACGCGCTAAACTATAACGCGGTAGTGAATCAGGGAAAGAAGGAAATCAGCGCTAAGTTCCAGCCACCAATTAAAAAGCTGGATTTAGACTTAAGCCAGTATGATGTTTTTTTTATTGGAACCCCCATCTGGTGGGGAACCATGGCACCGCCAATAACCACATTTCTAAAGAAAATGATCTTTGTGGGAAGGTTTGTCCCTCGGTGGATTATTAACTTTTATATTCGAATTTTGCATTCTGTAATATTCATAGTCGAAACAGGCTTAAAAATGCTAAAAACCCTTGTCGCACAAGGGTTTTCAGACAAATTTTGGCGGAGAGGGCGGGATTTGAACCCGCGTGCCGTTTCCGGCAAACTGATTTCGAGCGAACGAAAGGAAAGAAGAGGTTGCTCCCGGTCACTCAAGGCCGTTTGATCCGCCCTGGAAGCCTTATATTATGCGGATTCTAGTGTAATGGAAGTTGACGTAGTGTGCGGTTCCGACATTTTAGGGAAGGAGGTACTTTGCCCCAATGATAGAGAAAAAATGATAGATAAGTGATAACAAATCGCGTCAAGTCTGTCTCATAAAACCAATTTACTCCCCAGCAATTTCCTGCTCTTTGCTGCCGACAATGCAAAGAAACGGAGGTTGTAGCCTATGAAGAAACTTACCATAGATGAGCTGTATTTGCAGATGTTCGCCACTTATGATGACATTCTCTCTGTGGACGATGTGGCGGTCATCATGAACCTGGATAAGAAGCGGGTGTACCGGATGCTACGCTCCGGCGAGATCAACAGCATCAAGTTCGACCGCTGGGTGCGGGTGCCAAAGCTATGGCTCATTGAGTATATTCAGAAATACGGATTTCAGCGGCAGCAGAGCTTTCATGAACAAAGGCGGGCCGCCGTGGCGCTCTACTGCCAGACCCCAAGGAGCCGCAAACAGATTCAGGAATTCCTCGACCTATCCGACCGGAAATTTTTCCGGGACACCGTACTGCATCCCCTGCTGGATGAGGGCATCATCCGGATGACCATTCCGGAGTACCCCGGTCATATAAAGCAGCGGTATGTAACGGCACGGCCCTATGAAAGCGAGGATTCCGATGATGAAAACTAACACAGGAGAAAAAAGTATTTCGGCCCGGCTGGAGCAATTGCATCCTTTTGAAAATCATCCGTTCCGGGTGGTGGAAGACGATGCATTACGCCAGCTGGCCCAAAGCATTCGGGAAAATGGGGTGTTAACTCCCTGCATCGTCCGGCCAAGTTCGTATGGCGATGGTTATGAGCTGCTGTCTGGTCACCGTCGCGTAGCAGCCTGTCGGCTCATCGCTCGCAAGACCGTTCCGGTTATTGTCCGGGAATTGGATGACGATGCCGCCGTGATTTTAATGGTGGACTCCAATCAGCAACGGGAAAACCTGTTGCCTAGTGAAAAGGCGTTTGCCTATCGAATGAAGTTGGATGCGATGAAACATCAAGGTAAGTCTACTGAATCAACTTGTGCCCAAGTTGGGCACAAGCTAAAATCACGAGATATCGTCGCAAGGGAAGCCGGGGAAAGTCGCAATCAGGTTCAACGTTACATCCGTCTCACCTATCTGGAAGAAAACCTCCTTGAAATGGTAGACGAGGGGCGAATTTCCTTTAGCCCAGCGGTGGAGATTTCCTTTCTGAAGCACGATGAGCAGTGTATGCTGCTGGAGACCATCCTTACGGAGGAGAGTACCCCCTCTCTGTCTCAAGCGCAGAACCTTAAGAGCCTCAGTCTCGAGGGAAAGTTGGATATTGATACCATCCTCGCCATTATGAGTGAGCAGAAAGGCAACCAGATGAACCGGCTCAAGTTACGTGAAGATAAACTCCGGGAGTTCTTTCCCGAAAGTTATACTCCAAGGCAGATGGAGGAAGTTATTTTACAATTACTTGCCCAGTGGAAGCGCACTAACCCAAAATCAAAATAACCCTTTACACAACAGGGCCATGTGTAGATCACGGGTCCTGTTGTGCATATGAATTGCTATGTTTCAAGAAACAAGAGTAAGCGATAAGGAAGTGATGATCCATAACAGGTACTTTCTGGTGGTGAATTAGGTGAATCTTCAACTATTAAGAATTTCTTTATAGTTCAAACAGAAAGTTCGCGTAAGGTGAGCCGATAAATTGCCCTTTGTTCCATATAATACATCCAGCGACTAAGCAGGTTACTTTCATGCTAATATTACGTATGAAATTAGTATGAAAGTAAAGTAACGCTTAAAAGAGTATGTAGAAGCCGATATTAGGGAGATTTCTGCCAATCGTCACGCACATGGCCTTCCTTCCAAAGCTTATCACGCACCTCTTTTACCATACCCACGACGTCTTGTTCCGTTTCCAAGCCTAGCCGCTCTGCTTCTCCCGCAAAAGCTGTCTGCGCATTTTTAAGCGCGACCATAGCGGCATTTTCCATAATGATACACCCGTTTTCCTCAATAAAAATAACTTTATCGCCGTCCTTTACACCTAGCTTCTTGCGTATCTCAACGGGTATCGTGATTTGTCCGCGTGTTGTGATCTTTGCAAGTTCCATTAACAATGCTCCTTTCCGGCTTGCATTAAAATCAATGCAAGCCTTGAATACGCTATATGTTGTTTTTTCAGAAAATACAACAACCTCAGGATATATTGGAACTGTTAACCCCGGACCGTAAAAGTCTCGCGCTAAAAATCATTTGGGTGCGGGTGCCAAAGTTATGGCTCAAACGCCACTGGGAAACGCCGGGTAAATAAATTCCAATCTGCACCTTGCCATGGTATACTGAAAAGACAACGTTTACCCCGAAAGGAGGCGGAAGCCTTGATTTTTATCACCGGCGACACCCACGGCAGGTTTGAGCGGGTCATCGATTTTTGTGATATCCATCATACCTGCCGGGAAGATATTTTAATTATTCTGGGCGATGCAGGTATCAACTACTATGGTGGCAAAAAGGATATCCGTCTCAAGGAGAAACTGGCCGCTTTGCCTATCACCTTGTTTTGTCTCCACGGAAACCATGAAGCCCGTCCTATATCCACTGGTCAATATGAGTCATTCTTGTGGCGAGGCGGGCAGGTATATATCGAATCCCAGTACCCAAATCTTTTGTTTGCTAAGGATGGAGAAATATTTGACTTCGACGGTCAAAAAACTATTGTCATCGGCGGGGCTTATAGTGTGGATAAATACTATCGTTTGGAACGCGGATGGAAATGGTGGGAGGATGAGCAGCCGGATGAGAATGTCAAACAAGCAGTCGAAAAGCAGTTAAGTGGCTGTAACAATAGAATTGACGTAGTTCTAACGCACACATGTCCCCTGAGATATGAGCCGAACGAGATGCTTCTGCCTGTCGTCGATCAGTCTGCTGTGGATAAATCCACAGAGAAGTGGCTCGATCAAATCGAGAGTAATCTCCAATATCAAAAATGGTACTGTGGACATT
>JAFADM010000254.1 GCA_023424865.1 Bacillota bacterium
AGAAAATAGAAAAGACCACACAGGCCTATTGGGAGGCAGTGAAGCGTATTGCCGAATTAAAGCCCGATACGGTTATTGTAACAAGCCCCCATTCGGTGATGTACAGCGACTATTTTCACCTGTCCCCGGGAGTGGAAGCAGCGGGGGATATGGGCGCTTTTCGTGCTGGAAAGGTGAAAATTAAAACGGAATACGACAAGGAGCTTGTGAAAGAAATCACTATATGTGCAAAAGAAAAAGGCATACCCGCAGGAACCCTGGGGGAGAAGGAAAAAAGCCTGGATCACGGCACCATGATTCCGCTGTATTTTCTCAATAAGGTTTATACCGGCTTTCGTACGGTACGTATCGGACTGTCGGGGCTTTCACCCCTTACCCACTATCACCTGGGCCAATGTCTTTCAGCGGCCTCCGAGCGTCTTGGACGCCGAACGGTAGTCATTGCCAGCGGGGATTTGTCCCATAAGCTCTTGGAGGAAGGGCCTTACGGCTTTGTTCCCCAAGGACCGGAATTTGACAGGGCCATAGCAGAAGCCTTTGCATCAGGGGATTTTCTTTCCCTTCTGAGCTGCCCTTCCGAGCTGTCGGAAACAGCGGCGGAATGCGGTCTTCGTTCCTTTTGGATAATGGCAGGAGCCTTGGACAGAAAAGCACTTAGTTCTGAGCTTCTTTCCTATGAAGGCCCTTTTGGGGTAGGCTACGGTGTGGCCTGGTTCCAGGTAAAGGGGGAGGATGCCCAAAGAAATATAGGCGACCAGTTTGAGGAAAAGGCCCGAAAGCAGCATGTTGAGCAGATGGAACGGGAAGACGCTTATGTCCGGCTGGCACGGTTAAGCGTGGAAGCCTATGTGAAAGAGAGAAAGCCTGCCCCTTTGCCCCAGGGGCTTCCGGAGGACATGCTCAGTACCCGGGCAGGGGCCTTTGTTTCCCTTAAAAAGCATGGACGCCTCAGAGGCTGTATCGGAACTATTTCGCCAACCACGGATAATGTGGCTCAGGAGATTTTGCAAAATGCCATTTCCGCCTCATCCCGGGATCCCCGCTTTGATCCGGTTACAGTAAGCGAGCTTGAAGAGCTGGAGTATAGCGTGGATGTGCTGGGTGAACCGGAAGAAATCGATTCCCCCGGCATGCTTAATGTCGTGCGCTATGGCGTTATCGTGGAAAATGGCAGCAGGCGGGGGCTTTTACTCCCGAATCTTGAAGGTATTGACCGGGTGGAGGAGCAAATCGCCATTGCCAGGCAAAAAGCCGGTATTGAGGCACATGAACCGGTAAAGCTGTATCGTTTCGAGGTGGTGAGGCATAAGTGATTTGTTGCCTGTGTCCTCATCACTGCCATCTTGAAGAAGGGCAAACCGGGCGCTGCCGTGCCAGAACCTGCCTGAACGGCAAAAGCGTTTGCACGAATTACGGAGAAATTACCGCTCTGGCACTGGATCCCATTGAAAAAAAGCCTTTGGCCCGATTTTTACCCGGCAGCCTCATTTTGTCAGTGGGAAGCTACGGCTGCAATTTAAGCTGTCCCTTTTGCCAGAACAGTGCCATAGCCATGGCGGATAACCGGACTGAAACGGTGCGAATATCTCCAGAGGAGCTTGTTAAAAAGGCTCAGGATCTTGTACCGCAGGGAAACATCGGCCTTGCCTTTACTTACAATGAACCCCTCATCAGCTTTGAGTATGTCCGGGACTGTGGGATCCTTGCCCATGAACGGGGCCTTAAAACCGTGCTTGTCACCAATGGAACCGTCTGCCAGGAACTTCTTTTGGAACTGCTTCCCTTAATTGATGCCATGAATATCGATCTAAAGGGTTTTACCCAGGCCTTCTACAATAAAGTGGGAGGGGATCTTGAAACCGTTAAGAACACCATTACCCTGGCCTCGGCCCAATGCCATGTTGAAGTGACCACCCTTATTATACCGGATCTGAATGACAGCGAGGGAGAGATGGATGCCCTGGCCCGGTGGCTTTCATCCGTAAGCCCTGAAATACCTTTTCACATCAGCCGTTTTTTTCCCAGGCACAAAATGAAGGACAAAAACCCTACGCCTGTTGAGAAAATTTACAGTCTTAAAAAAATTGCAGATAAGCACCTGCACTTCGTTTATACGGGAAATTGCTGAGGCTTCCCTGTTAAAATAGCGGTTGAGGATTTGAGCTGTATTAACACAAAGGATCCGGATCTTGCCATCCTGATATTATATTGCCGGAGATTAAAATCATTCGGTTGCCTGTGAGAGCCTTTTAAGCATTGCTTTTGTCTTGGGCTAAAAAGCTGTCATATGCCTTCCGGAGCTGTTTGTGCTGGGATAGACACACTGCTGCCGCTACTATGACTAAGCCTGTTATGACAACAGAAGTTATGATAATTGCTGCCACATTTGAGTGCGTAACCGCAATAGACAGAAGAAGGCTCATTACCAATATTGCTACGGCTAAAACAGACACGACTTTCTTTGCATAACTAAAATAGTGATTGCCAAAATCGCAAGGATTCGCAACAAAATCAACGTGTGAAACTACATTCGGATCAGCCTTAAAGAAGGGCGACGACCATTCATTCGTTCTTTTATCATACTTTGAATTAGTAAAGGTGAGGTACACATCCGTATCCTGCTGCATATCGACAAGCAATTTTGCTTTTAAACGATATGCCTTGATGTTATTGTACCATTCCGAGTCGTTATTCAATAAAAATATATTAAACACGCCTTGGATAACAATAGTAATGACATGGATAAGTATCCATAAAGGTGTCCTGTTGCTTGCAGTGAGTTCCTGTTCGATCTCAATTTCATATTGTTTCTTTTCATCGACGGTAAAGGAAACAACCGGGACGGTATTGTCCGTATCCCTGCAAAGTGTTTTTGACTCACCGTTTGCTTTTATTGACAGGCAGTCGTCCGAGGGGATTTTTCCATGAATTTTAAGCAGCATAAAATCGCCCACAACCCTCCAATTCGTATTTGGGTTATTATTCGCCAATTTCAACACATCCATGTATTAATTATGCGGTCGGCCTATTGTAATTTGTTTAAGCTAATTTACTTCGCTTTCTATTACAGAATCAATCGTGCAGTAACGGTTACCACTGAGTCTGCCGAGAGCATTTAGTCTGTACCAGTCAACTTCACGATTTTCATTAATCAAATCATTCTGAATATGCATTAACTGTACGCGACCAATGACTAGATTACCCGCATTTGCTCCCTCGTCTACACATACTATAGGGTCAAGCACACATTCAAAGCAGACCTTTGCCTCTTGGATCAGATATGGCTTTATGGTTTTTGAAGGTATCAAGTGAATACCCTTAACAAAACGCTCATCTTCACCATAAGGAATAGGTTTTGCTGATGCTTCCATTGCATTTAATAAATCAACTGAAACTAAATTAATCACAAATTCTCTTGTTTGTTCTATGTTAATGACAGTGTCTTTCTTTGTTCCGTCTACACGGTTAACTACCGAAAATGCTAATACGGGTGGATGCCACTGTATGCCTGTAAAAAAGCTAAACGGTGCTAAATTTGTTTTTCCGTTAAGGTTTATTGAGGATACCCAAGCGATAGGCCGCGGCAGTATACTGCTTGTTAATAAATCATGAGCATGCCGTGCCTCTAGCGACTTCAAATCAACTTCCATTTGCTTCACCTTCTCACTAAAAATATAAATAATTAGTAGTTAATCTAGCTCAATAAATTTTTATCAATGAATCTGCAGAGATAGACAGATGCATCCTGAGAAACGACTTCATGCCGGAGTGCCTGGAGAAGGACGCAAATCTGTAAGCAAGCTGAATTTACAAATCAGGACCGCCAGCTGAGCCGGAGGTCCTGATTTGTAACCATTTGCGAGGCAAATAAGGCTAAAAGGGAGAGGGCTCGATGCCCCGAGGTGTTCAATTTTCGGATAGTTTCGCCGCCGTTCAGCTCTGTCTTCCCAGGCATTCTTTCTACGGGCCCGAATGCCCGCGTTTAAGGTATTTAAAGCGTTTAGGGCTTACAATGTGTCAAAGCGGTAGCTGGTGGTGTGACGGTAAAATTCTCCCGCCTTAAGTACAGGGGAAGGAAAATGAGTATGCTTCATGGCGTTTGGGAAATATTGGGTTTCAAGACAAAGGCCAGACCATTTATCGTATTTCACGCCGCCCTTGCCATGGGTATCCACGAAATTGCCTGTATATAGCTGAACACCGGGCTTTGTGGTGTACATGGTCATAACACGGCCGGAAACCGGCTCATAAACCCTTGCGCTTTCATAAGTGAAGTCCCCGCCTGCCTTGAGCACCCAGTTGTGGTCATAGCCCTTGCCGTTTTGAATCTGGGGGTCGGAAGCCTTGTCCACAAGTCCATCCTTTAAGGCCTTGGGTGCGTTAAAGTCCATGGGGGTACCTGCGACGCTCAATACCTCGCCGGTGGGAATGCACTCCGGCGACACAGGAGTGAAAAAGTCGGCCTTCAGGGTAAGCTCATGATTAAGCACATTGCCCGAAGCGTGTCCGCCCAGATTGAAATAGGCATGGTTTGTAAGGTTGACCACCGTATCCTTGTCGGATACTGCCGTATAGTCCAGCTTAAGGGTATTGTCCTCACTCAGGGAATAAACCACAGTTACCACCAGGTTTCCGGGATAGTTTTCCTCTCCGTCGGGGCTGAAATAGGTGAGCTTCAGCGCTGGGGCTTCCCCTTCACTTACGATCTCGGATTTCCAGAGTACCTTATCGAAACCGGTTGCACCACCGTGAAGGTGATTCCTTCCGTCATTGGCGCAAAGCTTGTAGGTTTTGCCGTTAAGAGTGAATTCGGAGGCTTCGATACGGTTGGCGTGCCTTCCCACAAGGGCTCCGAAAAAGGGGCCGGGCTTTAAATAGTCCTCCAGCTTGTCAAAACCTAAATTAACATCGTCAAGCTTGCCGTTTCTGTCGGGAACCTTTATGGAAACCAGGATGCCGCCGAAATCGGTAATATCCACGACCATTCCTTTTGAATTAGTAAGGGTATAAAGGCTTACGGGGGTGCCGTCGGGCAATGCTCCGAAGGACTTTTTATCAATACGCATATATGGAAGATCCTCCCTTTGTCCTGTTTTATCACTATTGTACCACTTGGAGCCTTCCTGTACGAGGGATTATTTTACTGACTCTTTAAAGAAAATCGATAAATAAGGCCGCTGCATCGAGATCATGCAGCGGCCCTTTTAAGCTCAAAGCTTATAAGCTTTTGGATAAGCCTTTGGACAATATAAGCCATTTACTAGTATCTAACGATATTGGATAGTATCAGTTAGTATCATCCAGTATTAGCCAGTATTGTTTGGTATCGGCTAGTATCGGCTAGTAGTGAATCGGGGCTTAGTGAAGCTTCCAGTAAAGGTCATTCCAGCGAAGCTCATTTTTAAGCTGACGCAGGGTGGTGTTCCTGTCGATAACCACGCACTCGATGCCCGTCATTTCCGCCCAGTCTGTCAAATGCTCTGTGGTGAGAACATCGGAGAAGACGGTATGATGGGCTCCGCCTGACAGTATCCAGGCTTCTGCCGCAGTGGACAGGGAGGGC
>JAFADM010000256.1 GCA_023424865.1 Bacillota bacterium
CCCTACGACAATTTCCCGGCGATTCTCTATGGGGGAGAGCATGTGCTGGCGACTCAGGACAATCGAAGCTATGAAAAAAGCGGAACCGGAACATTAAATATCACGGGCAACAATTTTTATATCCGCGAGGAGGCCGATATTGAAAAGGTTGCCAAAATGATGGCCTCAAAATATCTTCAAAGCATGGCTTTGGCCCAGTAAGCGGAGGTGAATTAACATGCGCAATATAATGTTTAAGGATACGGAAACCGATACGGAGCTTGTTTTGCCTGTTACACCCTCCAGCTTTGAGGTTTCCCATGGAATTAATATCGAGACGGTTAACATTCATACTCTTGGAGATGTCATTTTGCCCGGCTACGGAACCCTTCCTACTTTTAAAATTTCCTTAATGCTTCCGGCGAAAAGCTATTCCTTCACACAGTCAGGAGCTTTAATGGCTCCCTATGCCTATATCGAAAAATTTGAGGGGTGGTGCGACAAGCATACACCATTGCAGCTTATCGTCTCGGGGACTACCGTTAACAAGCCGGTTCTCATGACAGACTTTACTTATGGTGAGAAGGACGGTACAGGAGATGTTTATGCAACCGTGAACCTTCGTGAATACCGTAAGCTTACAGCAGTCCAGACGGAGCCTACGGGCAATCAGGCCCGCCCCGGTGGCGAAAAGGTTAATTCCGTCGTTCAGCACATCATAAAAGCCGGAGAAACCCTGTGGTCCATTTGCAGAAGCTACTACGGCGATCCTACCTTGTACGGCAAGCTTGCAGCCTATAACAAAATTCCCAATGCAAACCTCATTATCGCAGGAAAAACACTGGTCATTCCAAGTAAAAGTGTTCTGTAAAGAAGGTGATGAATGTGACGATAAGCCTATACCTAACAAATAATGCAGGTACGGTGGAGATTTCGCAGCTGGTTCAGAGCATTACATGGTCCGGGGATGTTGAGGAATGTGCACGTAC
This sequence comes from Bacillota bacterium, assembly GCA_023424865.1. The sequence continues at coordinate 969 of JAFADM010000256.1, forward strand.
CCTTGAATTTGAGATGGTTTCATCCTCCTTGGATAAAAACCTTCCGGAAGTGGACTGTTCGCTGGGCAACAGCGTCACCTTTATGCAGGATAACAGGGTTTTGTTTTTCGGGTACGTCTTCCAAAGGCAGAAGGATACAGGCTCCGGCATCATCCGCATCACCTGCTATGACAGGGGGATTTATCTTAATAGGAATGAGTCCTCTTATAAATTTACAAATATGACTCCGGAAGCTATTGCTAAAAGGGTGTGCGGTGATTTTGGCATAGAGACGGCACTTATAGCTGAAACCGGAATGAAGCTCACACGGAATTTCATAGGCTCCAATTTATATAACGTGATAAAAACCTGTTATGATCTGGCTGCGGTTCAAACCGGGGAAGACTATATACTTCGTTTTGAGGGTCAAAAGCTTAATGTTTTGAAAAAGGCCGTTACCGAGGAAACCCTTGTTATTGAAGGGGGAAGCAATCTTATGTCCGCTTCCGTCAGTGAGAGCATTGACAATATGATAACGCAGGTGGCCATCTATGACAGCAGTGATAAGCTTGTGAATACCAGGAGGGATGAAGAGCGGACAAAGCTCTACGGGCTTATGCAGAGCTATTTGGAGCAGACAGACGGTGAGGATGCCGATAAATCCGCAGCGAAATTAATCGAGAATAACGGTGTAAGCCAAAAAATTACCCTTAACAACCTGGGGAACATCGCTAATCTTTCCGGTGCCGCAGTGGTGGTTCGAGAGCCCTATACCGGATTGTATGGACTCTTTTACATAGATAGCGACATTCACACCTGGAAGCGGGGGCAATACTATAACAAGCTGGTGGTCAGCTTTAGAAGGATAATGGAAAAGCAGGAGATTCAGTCGCTTCCCAATGCAGGCGGGAAAGAGACAAGCCCCTCAAAAACCGGGACAACGCGTAAAAGAACCTCCTATCTTATTATAAAGGGAGATGGTACTGTTGGAAGAAAATCCGTATTCTCTTCTGTTGAAGAATATACGCAATGATATTAGAAAGCGGATTCCGCCCGCTTTTCGTCTAGGAACCGTAATCGAAACAAATCCTCTCAGGATTGATGTAGCCGGTACGGTGCAGACAAACGAATTCCTTCTGAAAAGCGAGGGCCTGGACATTTTTACAAGAGGTGAGAGGCTTCTTCTTATACCCATTGAAGAGGAGCAGCGCTATATCATCCTTTGCAAGGTGGTGAATGCATGAGTACTTTATTTCCAATCCTCCAGCCTCAAATTTATGAAACCGATACCTCCCTTCCGCTATTTAAGGAAGTAAAATGGGATTTTAATAAAAACATTCCGGTGTTCAAAAACGGCTCCCCTGTTATTTCAACTGGCAGGGAAGCCGTTTTAGTTTGGGCCTGGAAGGCGCTTCACACCCCAAGGTTCAGGCATGAAATCTATACTTGGGATTATGGCAATGAAGTAGAGTCGCTCATTGGCAAGCCCTTTACGGAGGCCCTCAAAAAATCGGAAGCCCGCCGCTATGTCAGGGAATGCCTGAGTACCTGTCCTTATATTCTGGATGTTACGGATGTGGAGGTTTCGTTTTCTGATAATGTCATGACCCTTAGCTGCAAAATAGAAACAATTTATGGGGAGGGTGAAATGAATGTATGAAGATATAACGGTTGAAAGTATAAAAGCAGACTTGCTGGGGCGGCTGACAACGGATCTCAACCTGAGCGAGGGAAGCTTTACAAACGATATGGTAAGCGGTGTAGCCTATGAAATATGGAAAACCTATCAGGGGCTCAATGCGGTCATTCCCATCGCCTTTGTGGATGAGACCTCCGGTGAGTATATTGACAAACGGGCCTCGGAATACGGGCTTATCCGTAAAGCCGGCACAAAGGCTTCCGCAGTGCTTTATTTTACAGGAACAAATGGAACGGTTATTCCCCAGGGGAAGGTCTTCTTAACCTCCGAGGGCATGCAGTTTGTAACCACAAAAGCCGTAACTATTGCCGAAGGACGCGCAAGCATAGAGGCCTCCGCTTCGGAGGTGGGAGAGGAATACAATGTGGAGGCCGGAGAAATCAACCTGCAAATAGTCAGCCTGAGCGGATTGTCTTCTGTGACCAATGAAACCGCAGCATCCGGCGGAAGTGATCCTGAATCGGACAGCGCCCTGGTAAAGAGGCTGTACGACTATCTGAAACGCCCGGCAACCTCCGGAAATACATCCCACTATAAACAATGGGCTCTTGCCGTGGACGGCGTGGGGGCGGCAAAAGTGACGCCGCTATGGGACGGACCGGGAACCGTGAAGGTTTTGATCGTAGGCGACGACAATGGCCCTGTGGATTCCGCCATTACAGCAAAATGCGCAGCCGCTATTGAAGCCAACCGGCCCATTGGTGCTACGGTAACCGTCATGAGCGCACAGGGCCTTAACATAAACGTCAGCTCAGCAGTTAACGTGGATGCCACAACAACATTGACTAAGGTTAAAGAAGCCTTTACAGACGCCCTTAACAAGTACCTCAGGGAAATTGCTTTTGAAAAATACACGCTGGTATTCAATCGGGTGGCGTATATGCTTTTGGATATACCCGGCGTTATTGATTACGCCTCCCTCACCCTAAACGGTCAGACCGGCAATGTCATTATCGGGGATAACCAGGTTCCGATTACAGGGACGGTGGTGATTAACTGATGGCTCTTATTGATTATTTACCCTCCTATTACAGGGAAAGCGTCCATGTGGTTGAGCTCCAGGAGGCCTTTAATCATTGGAGCGAGGCCTTGCTTTTCGCAAAAGAGGATTTGCTGTACCAGATAAACGTTGAGTCTGCCACATGGGGGCTTAAGCTTTGGGAGGAGGCTCTGGGTATAGAAACGGATGCTTCCAAACCCGATGCCTACCGCCGCACCAAGGTATTAAGCAAGTTAAGAGGTTCGGGCACCACAACCAAAGCCATGATTCAAAATGTAGCCAGGAGCTTTTCAAACGGAGAGGTAACGCTGCTTGAATACAACAGTGAAAACCGGTTTGAGGTGAAGTTTACAGGTACAATGGGAATCCCCCCTAATATGAATGACCTCACTTCGGCCATAGAAGAAATAAAACCGGCCCATCTGGCTTTCAGCTATGTTTATATCTTTCGGCAACATGGTCAACTGTCGGCTTACACCCATCAGCAACTGGCGGCTTACACACATGAAATATTAAGGAGCGGAGGAATAGAATAATGGCAATTACAACTGTCAACTATGGATTAACAAAGCCGGACAAAAACGACTATTACGATATCGACGTCCAAAACGGCAACATGGATCTCATTGATGCCGCTTTAAAAGTGACGGTTACGGAACTGACGGAATTAAAAAATTTTTTAGAGTTTATGCCCATTAACGGAGGCGATTTTACTGACGGTAACGATCCCACCGGGGCTGCTGTTGATGGAGGCATTTTTTAAATAAAAGGAGGTTTTTTCATGGGAAAAATAAAGCTAAAAAGAGGGAATCAGGCTAATTTTAGCACAGTAACCTTGGAAGCGGGGGAGCCCGCCTTTGTTCTTGATGAAGGAAAACTTTACGTTGGTGACGGAACCAACAAGATTTTGATTAATCCGGATATTACCAATGCGCAGACGGCAGATAAGCTTACTACAGCAAGAACACTTACTTTTTCCGGCGACGCATCGGGAAGTACTTCCTTTGACGGCAGCGCCAATAAAACTATAACCCTTGTTCTGGCCGGCAGCGGAGCTACGGCAGGCACCTACACAAAGCTTACGGTGGACGCAAAAGGAAGAGTAACCGGTGCCGCACAGCTTGCCGCTTCGGATATTCCATCACTGACCTTAAGTAAAATAACCGATGCGGGAACAGCTGCCGCAAAGAATACAGGCAGCGCCGCAGGAAATGTACCGATTCTGGGATCAGACGGTAAGCTGGACGTCGGTGTATTACCGGCAATTGCCATATCGGATACCTTTGTGGTAGCTACTCAGACGGCCATGCTGGCGTTGACGGCTGAGGTGGGGGACATATGCGTTAGAACCGACTTAAGTAAGACATATATTTTAAAATCCGCCGGCGCTTCAACCTTGGCTAACTGGCAAGAGCTTTTATTTCCTTCCTCTCCTGTCTCCAGCGTAGCGGGAAGGACCGGAGCCGTGACTCTCACTGCAACGGATGTTGGTCTGGGCAATGTAACAAATGAGAGCAAGGCTACAATGTTTTCCAACGCTGCCCTTACCGGCAATCCCACAGCGCCTACCCAGGCCGCAGGAAATAACAGTACCCGTATAGCAACAACAGCCTTTGTGATGGGGCAGGGTTTCCTGGCCGGCTCAGATGATATAGACGGGGGCACATTTTAAGGAGGAATGAGGCATGGCCAATAAAATACAGCACAAAAGAGGACTAAAGGCAAACCTTCCGACGCTGAATGTTGCGGAAATGGGTTTTGCCACAGACACAAAAGAGCTTTTTGTAGGCTCGGCAAGCGGGAATGTCCAGCTTGCAAAGCAGGAGGACCTGACAACCCAGGGGAATGCAAAGGAACCACTTTTAAGCACTGCGGCAACAAAAACCACCCCGGTGGATGCGGATGCCATTATCTTAACCGACAGCGCGGCAAGCAACAAGACAAAGAGGACGCTGTGGTCCAATGTGAAAGCAACGCTTAAAACCTATTTTGACACCCTGTACAATAATTACACCCATCCCACAGGAGACGGTAATTTGCATGTGCCCGTAACCGGAACCGCTAACAGCGGGAAAGTACTTAAAGCGGGAAGTACCGCTGGAAGCCTCTCCTGGGGAACGTTGGCTAAGGCGGATGT
>JAFADM010000513.1 GCA_023424865.1 Bacillota bacterium
CTTTCTTTTTTATTATAAAGGGAAGGAAAAGTAAGCAGGGCATACAAAATATGACCTCTTGGATAATATGAATTGTTACCATAAGATTGTTTTTATTTGCACAAGTTCCCTGTATGTTAAATGTAGGAGGTAGAAAATGGATTACAGGGAGATTGGTCGGAGAATCAAAGAGGAAAGAATCAAGCACAGGCTGACGCAGTATCAATTAGCGGAAATGGTAAAAATTTCACCGCAATATTTGGGGAAAATTGAGCGAGGGGAAAAGCAATTCTCTTTTGAAACCATTGTGCAACTTTCCACTGCCCTGAAGACAACATTGGATTACCTGGCCTTCGGACACAACGGCAATATGGATATGTCGGAAAGAATGGAAGCCATACGGCTTATCTGCAAACTCTCCGACAGGGATTTGCACCTTGCCAATGAACTACTAAAAGTGATGGTTTTCCATAAAAACAAAGAGATCGTATAAATGCACCTGTGATTTGCTTTAAATGCCACTTCGTATGCTGCCTCAGGACACTTCTTTGTTGTACTGCATCTTCCATAACGCCCCCCGTATATCGCGTTATAAAACTGTGCCGGCTTTATTCTTCCGGCGCGGCCCTATAAGGCCGCGTTTTTTCTCCCTTTAGGCCCCTGGTACATGACCCTATGGTAAAGTTTTATGTTTACCCAAAGGGAATCTTTGGTATCTGTAGAATATCTAACTTAGGCATGCAGCAGGAAGGACGCGAGTAAACGTTTTGGATGGGCAGAACAGGGAGTTGGGAAATGCCGAATTTATTTAAATTGAAGAGCGAGATAGAGAGAAAAAGATATCTTCTCAACAGGGCACTTGAAAAGGCAATAAAACAGGGACAGCTTTGCGACAGCCCTCGTATTCTTAAAATAAGCCGGGAACTGGATGCGTTAATTGTTCAATATATGCGCTGTGAGCAATTTGACAAACTGGGGGGGCATGCTGAAGCAAAGGATATAGGCAAGCCCCTGCACTAGTTGGGCCGGTTGCTCCCGTTTAAGATGAGGTTTGGTTTCTATACTGGGAGATAGGGTATAAAAAAAGAAAAGCTATTTGTAAAGGCCGCTGCATCATAAAAGGTTAACATAAAAAAGCAATATTACCGCGCAATTGAAAGGAATCCCTGAGGGTAATATGCAGAAAAAAAAACATGGGGAAGAAAATGAAAAAAATAATATAGCCTATCAATTAATTGTAGCCATTCTTTTGGGGCTTGTGGGCACCCTGGCAGCAAATTATCCCATAAGGCTGGAGGCCGGTGGGGGACAGGTCATTTTAATAAGCTGGGGAATGCTCCTTCCTTTTTTTTCTACCTATCTATGGGGCTTTTTTTATGGACTGGCCAGTATTTTTTTTGGAGCCTGTTTTATTTATCCCTTCACAAACTGGCCGGAGTTCGGATATGCCAACCTATCCCAGCTTCTGTTGCTTTTTTTATGGACAGGCCTTCACGGCTGGGCCTCGGACAGCAGGAAAAGAGGCCCCCAGGTACATAATCATCCTTTTTTTATACAAATTATATACTCCTTTGCCGTGTTTTTTTCAGGGATCACGCTTTTTCCGGCACTGCTTTCCCTCAACACGGGGCTGAAGGGTCAATACATTACGCATCTAAATCCGGAGCAGCTGATTCCCCATATTCTTAAAAATATTGTCAGAGACGGGCTTATGCTTGCCGTATGTGACAGCCTGTGCCTCCTTCCCCTTTTGCGGCGTGTTTTTTTACGGCCTTCCGGTCAGGCGGCACAAAACAATACGCAAATTATTGCAGTTTCTGCCATGGGAGGAGTTTCACTTACATTAATTTTGTTCTGGCTATACGGAAACGTTACAGTCGATGCGCAGGAAATCGCCCTAAACAGCTCACAGCTTCATTCTGTAGCTGCGGTGGCTTTGCTGGCCCTGCCTGTATTCGTTATATTGGGCGGCTGTTTCAGTAGACTCAATGAAAAGAAAAATCTGGCCGAGGAAGCTGCCGGCGAATACGAACTGAAATACAGGAAGCTTCTGGACAATACCAATGATTTCTATGCCGAAATGGATACGGAAGGTACTCTCCTTACCCTGGCTCCCTCCGTGAAAAAAATTCTGGGGGTGGATGCCAACGAGCTGACAGGCAGAAATTTGGGGCTTTTTCTTGCCGAACCGGCAGAGGGCAGGAGCTTTATAAAAAACGTGGAGAACCTTTGGGAAGTAAAAAAAGTCCCGTTTTTGTTTCTGGACAGGAGTGAAAAGCTCAGGAGCATGGAAGTAAGCGGGAAAATATACACCCGCCCCGATGGCGAGAAGCGTATTCTGATTTTTGGACAGGATCAGACGGACTACTTGTCGGCAGTCCGGCAAATGACTGAATCGGAGAAAAAGTATCGCTTGCTGTATGAGAAAATGGTTTGCGGTTTTATTATGTTTAAAGCCGTTCGCAGTGCGGACGGCAGTCTAACAGACATTCGTTTCGCAGACATAAACCCGGGCTTTGAGGTTCAAATCGGGCAAACCCGGAATGAAATTGTGGATAAAACCTGGCAGGAGGTACTGGAGGAGGTTTGCCCCTACCTCAAAATTTTTGAAAGAATCACCAAGACAGGGATATCTGAGCATCATGAGATACCCAGCCGGAGATCGGATAAGTTTTTTATGGTGAACGCCTTTCGAATTCAAGCCGATGTGGTGGGTGTCATTTGCGACGACATTACGGCATACCGAAAAGCCATTGAGGAGATTAACGCCCTTAACCGGAACCTTGAAAGAAGGGTGGCAGAACGGACAAGTGAGCTGAGCAACGCCCTTTCCGAGCTGGAAGCCTTTACTTACACGGTATCCCACGATCTAAAGTCCCCTTTGAGAGCTATTCTTGGCTATACCGACCTTATTCTGGAGGATTATGGAGAAAGTCTTAACGAGGACTGTCTGCAGATGCTTAAAAATATTGTGAGCCTTTGCCGCGATATGATAAACCTTATAGCAAGGCTTCTGGAGTATGCCATGGCGGGAAGAACAGAGCTTAAGCCCGATGACGTTCCATTGGGGCCTTTGTATGAGGAGGTTTTCAGGGTTCTTACGGCGGGAGGCGGAAAAAGCCCGGCTCAACTGCTTTTTGAAACGCCAATGCCCATTGTCCGGGGTGATCCTATATTAATTAAGGATGTTGTCACCAATATCCTCCATAACGCCATAAAATTCAGCAGTACCCGGCCCCTTCCCCAAATTAGGGT
>JAFADM010000285.1 GCA_023424865.1 Bacillota bacterium
CCCGTTTTGCGGATAATCCGCTTCAGGTAATGATTAACGGTGGTCAGCTCGTATTTTCCCAGGTATTGCTCAACCTCGCCTTCGCAAAGCTGTGTTATGGCCTTGGAAACCAATTCCAGCCGTTCCGGCTGAAGACCGGTTTCAACAAGCAGGCTTAAGGACTTTGCCAGCATGTAATCACCCGTATAAACGGCCAGATTAACACTGTGTTTTTCCGAAACCGTCAATTGACCTCTTCTGGTTTTGGCATTGTCGATGATATCGTCATGCACCAAAGTTGCGGCATGTAATATTTCAACCGATGCGGCAGCGGGGAAAACTTTTTCCCTTGAGTAATTGCCCTGCATGGCAGACAGAATGGTAAATGCAGGCCGAAGTCTTTTACCTCCGGAGAAAACAATTCCCTGTGTTGCAGTACGCAAAAACTCAATTCTATTGGCTAGTTTGCCCTTTAAATAATCTTCAAACGCTGCCAGCTCAGCTTGAATCCCGGGGTAATTATCCCACAAAGCTGTAACCTCCCGAAACTAATAAACAAATGATTCAAAGTCAACAGGAGGCTCAGTCAAAATGGTCCATGCTTCTTTTAAAGAAGAGGCGCAGCTTGCCGTTTTTCCAGAGGTTCTCCCATACATTATTCAAATAGGGGATTAAATAGTAGTCCAAACCAAAGGCTCTGCCAGCTCCGCCCATGACGGCAATAGAGGCAAACAGCATCCACCAGCTTTTTTCATAAAGCCCGGTAGAGGTGATGAACATTGTCAGAAGGCCGAGTGAAATAACGGATCCGACAAAATTAAAGGCACCGCCCAAAAGAAGAAGGCCAATTAGAAGCTCAAGAATAACGACCAGTACCTGGAAGAACATGGCGACTCCGTCAGAAGCCAGCACCACGTTTTGGAGGAACCAGGGAACCAAATTGAAATCACCAAAATGGAATAACTCAACTCTGGCAAAATGCTCGGAGGATATGGTAACACCTTCTACGAGGCGGCTTTCCGAGCCCATAAAGAAGTTTAGAATACCTGTTTTTATTTCAACGGGCGTATCTATACGTGACACGTAGGATGCTGCGGAAGTTGCCGCGCTGGATGCATCGGAAGAGAAACCCAAAAATCCTGCCAGCTTCGGTGAGGTGAACCAGCCTTCGGTAACCTTGACAATGCCTTCATAAAGCCACATGCCGCCAAGGAACAGGCGAAGGGGGAGAAGCCACCAGGCTTGTACACGGGTTGACCAGTGCTGCTCCAAAAGGAGTCTTCTGTGTCTGCGCTCCAGAAGCTCATGATACAGGTAGCGCGAAATACCTCTGAAACCTGTAATCTCCCAAAGATAATGGATGTTTACCAAAAATTTCATGAGAATGGACAACCATACGGGAAGGCTTTTCCCCATTATCTCAGATACGGCGAAATAATTACCAACGCTTACCATGGTGCCATGGAAAGTTACGGATACCTTTTCGAGCTCTTTGCCTCGAATTTGATTTGTAATATTGTGGGCTGCACCTTCAGCGGTTTGAAGGGCATTTTCAACCATAGCAGGGTAGGGACGGCCGTCCGTGCCCGCAAGAGCGCCAAGATCGCCTACGGAGTAAACATTTTTATATTGAGTACGGCAATATTCGTCTACCTGAAGGCGCTTTTGGCCGCCAACCTTCTCTAAAGCAAGGGAATCCGTATCGTCGGAAGCCTTTATGCCCGCGGCCCAGATTACTGTTCCGGCTTCAATTTCGCCGTCACAGGTAAGAACGCTCTTCTCAGTAACCTCATTAATGCAGGATTTGAGAATAAGCTCCACACCCAGCTTCTTTTCAAGGTAACGGTGGGCTTTGTTGGAGTTCTTTTCATCCAGATTATTAAGGATACGGGGTAACATATCTACAACAACAAGGCGCACTTCCTTGCGATCCAATCCGTATTCACGACATAGGGATTTGCTCCAGTGAGCCAGCTCGCCAATCATTTCAATGCCGGTAAAGCCTGCGCCGACTACCAGGAAGGTAAGAAGCCTTTTACGAGCGGCAGCGTCTTTTTCCTGTGAGGCAAGAACAAAGCATTTTTTTATATGCTCACGAATTCGGATGGCATCCTCAAAGGACCATAAAGTTAAAGAATTCTCCTTAAGGCCCGGAATACCAAAATAGTTGGGGGAGCTACCCATGGCAAGAACCAGATAATCGTATTCATAAACATTCCCGTCGGAAGAGATCCTGTTGTTCTCGAAGTCAAAGTTTTTAATCTCATCCATAACCAGATTGACACGAGTATATTTGAAGATGCTTTTAAGCGATATTCTTACAGCCTCCTCCGATACCCTGTTTCCGGCTACCTCATGAAGCTCCGTCAGAAGCGTGTGATAATCGTTTTTGTCGATGAGAGTGATCTCCAGGTCTTCTTTCCTGTTTTTCTTATTAAGCGTTAACGCCGCTTCAATACCGGCGTAGCCTGCTCCCACAATTACTGCCTTTTTTGCCATTCCTGGTACTCCTTTCTTTATGTAGGCAATGATTTGTTAAAATATTAATAATCATTCCCATTATATATTCCCCACTCATATTTTTGCAAACTTAGTTTTTTCAATTATTGAAAAAAGATTCACAGAAACGAGAGCGGTTAGAAAACCTGTAAAAAGTGACGCAAATAACAAAACGGGCAGATAGGCAAAAACAGCGGTGTTTTTCATCATAAAGCTTGCAGCGGCAATTTGTCCCGTATTGTGAGCGGCCGCTCCGGCAATGCTTATGCCAATTAAGGAAAGCCGTTTTGGATACCCTTTTCTCATAAGAACCATCACTAAAAGTGCTGTCAGTGCCCCTGTAATAGAATAAAGGAGAGAGGACATACCTCCAAACATAAAGGCTGCAAGCAGGCACCGCAAAAGAGTAATGGTAACTGCCTGGGAGCTTCCCAGAAAAAAGAGAGCAAACAAAGTGACAATATTAGCCAAACCCAACTTGAGGCCCGGTATTGGTATAAAATATATAAGTGGTATGAAACGCTCCATAAAGGAAAGGATCAGAGCCACAGCGACAAGAACGCCGCTCAGCGTTAATCTTTTCATGCCTCATGCCACCTCTTTCCGTCTTGTTGTCTCCCTTTTCGGCTGTTTGTCCTAACCGACAGAACATGCTTAGTATACATGAAGTTTTGCTTTTTATCTGACAAGTATGTCCATATCCTGTTCGCTATCGCTGCCCTCAATTTTAATAATTACTCCCGCCGGTAAGCAGACTGCAATTTGTCCCGGTCTGGATATCCAGCCTGTATGGACGCAGACCTGATCCGGACACTCGGCATGCTCAAATCGAATTCTTCCGTTTTCAGCCTCAATGACTCCCGGATATAAACCGTCATAGGGAACAAGTGTGGTTTGCGTAATATTACTGAGGCTCACTTGTTTGAGGACAACGCCATTTTGCGTAATGACAGCAGTTTTGTCCTCAGTATTCCGTTCAAAGTAAAAACCAATCAGAGAGAAAGCCAGCGCAATCACCAGAATAATGACAACGACATCACCGGATTTTATTTTTAATCCCAATCGGATTCCTCCAGTTTCATGGTGTCTGCAACCGCCCTTTCCCTTAGTTCAGATGCTATTATACATAAATAAGTGTACCTATGCAAATAAAAACTTTGCATTGATCGAAAAAATTTTCACAAAGTATTGCTTCAAATATGGCAAGTTTTACAAAGGTTTTCTGAGGAGGTAAATGCGAATGGCTCTCAATACGTACGATTAGGATAAAAGGTGAGTCAGTAGTACTAAAACACTACCGGCCCACCTTTGAAATTATGCTGCTTTATTAAATAGTTATTCAGGGTACGTTACAGCATAATAAAAATAAGTTGTTTCATCGGCACTTCGTATAAATTGGGCTGGGGGCACAGCTCGCATTTGTCTGGCATGGGAAAGCCGGTTTAGCTGTCTGCCGTATTTAATTTGACCCAGTTAACATAGCTTTTTAGCGTAGTCAGTTCCTCTGCGGTCATACCTTCGGGGCAGAAACGGTTGTCAAGGATGCTCCTGTCGGTAAAGAAAACATACCAAAGTGCACTTAAAAGATAACGGCCATGGGGGATAAGAGCATGGAAAGTATCCCGGTGAACGGTTTTCATGCCTTCCTTAAGCGCATATTGAAACAGCTGGCCTCCGGGGATGATTCTTAGATTCCCCAGATCCCGGGAAGCTTGAAGGTATGCGCCTTTCAGATCACTGAACATCGCCTGGTGATTTTTATAACCCAGCTCTTTTGTCAGCCGTTCACTGTCCTGCTCATAAGCCCAGGTTTGATGAATGATCTGCTCGGCCTGGGGAGCATATTCCCTTACACAGGCGGACAATTGGTTAAGATAAGGCTGATAGGTAGCATAGTTGTTGCTTAAATAGCTTGCCTGCTGCATGGTAACATAATCCCACTTATCACTTATGAGGGTGTCTTTTATGGACACCATTCTGCCGGTGGATTCACCGTTTTGCTCCAAAAGATAGTCGGCAGCATCGTTTTCTATATTGTTGGCATGCCTCTCAAGTGAGCAGCCTCCTATGTATAAATTCGTGACCTCCAAAGCATATCCATCCGCAGAAGCAATAGCATGAAGATAAGCTGTGGCATCCTGTGAAAAGCTGTTGCCAATGGCTAGAATTTTCATATCCGCATCATTCCTTTATTTTCTAATTTTTATTCAAAAAGAATAACCTATGTATAGGTGATTTTGGTAAAGGGTTTTAAATCTTTATAAACAGTTCTTTATCAGCTGTACATACCGGACATTGCCAGTGGTTGGGCAGGTCCTCAAAATCCGTTCCGGGCGCGATTTTTGACACAGGATCACCGGACAGGGAATCATATTCGTAGCCGCAAACCGCACATTTGTACTTTGCCGGTTGTTCCTCAGGATGGTTGGTCATTGGAGATTCCTGTTTTTTATCTGCTGGAACCTCTGCCTCACGGTAGGTGGGGGCTGTTTTTGGGGCCGTTCCCTTTTTTACCTCATGGTAGTAGGCGTAGGTTAACAAATCGCCCTCTCCGCACACTTGGGCGTCCACCATTTCGCCTACAAAAAGGGTGTGGGTGCCCATATCCAGTCTTTGCACCACTCTCAGCTCCATATAGCTTTTGCAGTAATCGGAGAGTACAGGTGTTCCTTCGAGAGCTGAGTTATGGGAAACCTTGCAGAATTTATCCACCGATTTTCCGGTTTGGAAACCAAATAAACCGATTAACTCCATAGGCGTTTCCTGAGTTAGTACGGAAATTGAAAAACGTTCGCTATTTTCAATAAGAGTATGGGTGAAATTTTGTTTATTGATGCTGACAGCGATGGTTTTTGGCTCAGAAGTGATTTGGAAGACGGTATTGGCGATTTGGCCGTTTGTTTTTCCTTCATAGGTAGCGCCAACAACATAGAGACCATAACTGATATCAAACAAAGCTTTGCCGTTCATGCGTATCCCTCCCTGAAAGACAGGTATTTGATTTTTAAAGTTTCCTCATTTTCAAATCTATGGAATCAAACCTATCATAGCCAATGGACTGGGCTTTGTCAACCCAAAGGCCGCCCCTCAGGCCGTCATAGCACTATGAAAACTTTTTGCTGTATGTTATAATTATCTACGCAAAACTTTAGCAAACTTAAGTCAAATGAAATACCCTGGAAGTATTGCAGCATTAAATGGTTCTTTTAATTGGATGATGTTTTATAAAAGCCTCGGCATAGTGCAGTCTATTGCGCCGATTCATTTTATTAACACCTTCATTCAAATATAGCTGTAGGAAGATTGGGAGGATAATCATGCATTGTGTACAGAACTTAACACCATCGATTTATTGGGTGGGCGGAAACGACAGAAGACTGGAACGGTTTG
>JAFADM010000604.1 GCA_023424865.1 Bacillota bacterium
CCAAGCCTTGCCAGATAATCGTTAAAACGGTAATATTCATCATACCAGGTTTGCTGATAATAGAGTGAGGGGGGATAATCCCGCTTGCGAAGCCCCCGCAGGGAATAGCCCTGAAGGTGCTGGCACATGAGATTGACGCCATTGACATACTGCCATCCGGCAATCCAGCGCATTTCATCAAAGCTGACATCCCAACCGCTCATAGCATAGCTTTCAGTAAGTACCTGCTCTTTTCCCAGCTGCTCGGCTACCGAGCCTACCTGCTTGGGAATCCGGGGATCGCTTACGCTTCGTCGCAGAGAATCGACACCGGGCGTATGCATGAACTCGTAAAAGGGCATGCCTCCCGCAGTGCCGGTCATCTGGCTGTACAGGCTTTCTTCCATCATCATGTGGCCGGTCAGCTTACAGTTGTGAGCCTCGCACCACTCCCCAATTTGCTTCATATAAGCATTTACAAAAAGCTCATTTACCAATGCCCAGAAATCGTGGCGTACCTTGCGATAGCCCTCACAGGGCAGAAAAAGTGCGGGAAGCCTCCGCATCAAATCATAGCCGTAGCGTTCCAAAAAGGCCTGGGGCATGAGGTAAGACCATGGAATCGGCCCCTGTGCAAGCCTCGGCTCATCGGTAAAGAAGCCGTAAAGCCCATTCTGACCCAGTTCAAAGCGTTCAGCGTACTGGTCATGGGTGGATTCAAGAAAAGCAGCTATTACCTTTTCGTTAAGCACATCAATATAATGAGGTGAGCAGTTATGGCTTATTTCCACATAATCGGCATAGTCTTCCTCTGGTTTTGCTTCCTTTACAGGTACACACTGACCGTCCTTTTCAGTGAGTGCAAAAACTCCTAAAAGAGCTTCGCCGGTTATGGCCTGTTCCGGAGTTTGAAGGCGGCGAAAGCAAAGCCCGCGGGCATACACCCAATCTCCCAGCGCTGTGACCTTTCCCCCTGCAAAGCCGCTGGGCCAACCCTCTTCGTCATATACCCACGGATGAAGACCTACGGACTTGCCTGTTTCTATGCCAACCTGAATGCTTTCAAACCAGGGCTCTTCCAAATATTCGGTCTGAAGGCCGCCCCGGGCGTGCATGAAATAGCCTCCCACACCGCTTTGCTTCATGAGCTTGATCTGTCTTTGAAGCTCCTTGGACTCCAGCTTCTCGTTCCAGGACCAGAAAGGGATGGGCCGGTACTCCAGCTTAGGCTCTTTAAGCGTATCGGCCAGGCTTTGGCTTACATTTTGATGTTTCATGTAACTTAACGCTCCTTTATCTATGGTTGATACGAGTGCAAAACCTGTAGTTAAGAAACAGCCATTTACAGGCTTCAGGTGCGCATTTATGAATGGGCGGTATTAGCGGTGATGATAAACCTCAACATCCATATAATTACCCATAGCTTCCTCCAAAATATCCGCAACCTTGCCCCGAACGAAGCATACATGGTGTTCAAATCCATTTTTGCAGATATAGTTCATAAGGCTTTGGAGGTTATCCACCTCGCACAAAGCTACGCCGCCCTTTGTAGGCAGATGCTCGGAGCCGAAACGGCCTTCGCCGACATACATTTTCATTTTGCCTAAAACGTCGTCGGTGGTTACACGGATATAAGTCATATCGCCCGGTGCAACCTGTCCCTTGCAGGCACCAAAGCAATTTTCCTTGCCAAGGGTTGAACCCAGAACATCAAGGCACTCAATTTCCATGGGCGCATCAAAGAAGCTTTTGGGGAAATTGGAGCAATGGAGGCTGATGCAGCTGTTACGCTGATCACGGATATTATTGTTCCAATCCATAAGAGCAGGCGCGCTTCCTGCAGCAAGGTGGGCCGCAAGCATGGAAACGGCACCGGTAACGTCACTTTCACAGGCCGAGGGCTTGCCTTTTTCGCCCATCATGCTCATAGACAGGCAGGTAGCGCAGCCATAATTGTTTTCAACACTGTCCCAGCACTGGACGGTGGAGGCGTCGCACTCAAGATCCGTGACAAAGTCCTCAATAGCCAGACACAGCTTAGCCTGAAGCTCAACCTTATCGTCGGTAATAAAATCAGCCACCTTGCCATAAGCGCGAATTTCTTCCTTTTTGGCATCAATGGCAGTTTTGTCTGAATAATTGCGGGCTTTGAAAATAATCTCGCTCATATCCACTGTCTGAACGCTGATTTTATGCTTTTGCAGAATCTTTTCTGAAAAACGGACCGTGTTAAATGCAACAGGCCGGGCACCCAGCATGGCAATGCGCGATCCTCGAAGTCCTCCCACTACACGGCAAACCCCTGCAAAACGCAAAAGATCGGCAGTAAATTCTTCGCTGTCAATGGGACATGTATGAAGGGTAGTATTGGTAAAACGGATGCCTCTTTGATAAAGATTATTGCAAAGGGATATTTTACCGCAGAACGCATCACGGCGATTGGCCATATCCAGCTTGTCAAAATCGTCATCACAAGCCTGCACCAGTATGGGCACATCTAATTTTGCCAGTTCAATGGCTTCGGCAACGCCAAGCTCTTCGCCAAAATTGGGTAAAATGCAGATGATACCATCGATCTTGTCCCGATTTTTTGAGAAAAGCTTTGCACAGGTACGCGCTTCTTCAAAGGAAACAACCGCACCGTATTTGGTATCTTCCTCCCCTACCATAATGTAATCGAAACCAAGCTGTGTCAATTTGGTTGTGATTTGTTCACGTGCTGTTTTAACCAAGTGGCTGGGAAAGAATCCGCGGGTGGTAACTATAACCCCAAAGGTTTGCTTTTTCATACTGCTCATACTCCTTTTTTATAATAAGGTGCAGGGTAATCTTATTTTATTCAATCCTGGACAAGGTTATTTTGAGCCTGCGTCTGTTTCGCTAAGAACAAGTGCAACAGCCTTTTGCCATCCATCATAAAGGGCCTGCGCCTGGTTTTGCGGCATTTGAGTCTTATAGCGAACGGCAGCTCTGCTCTGATTAAGAGTATTTTCTGTATATAAGCCTGCGGACAGGCCTGCCGCAAATGCGACTCCTGCTCCGGACAACTCTTCCATACGGCTGGCGTCCACCGGCAGGCGTATGAGGTCGGTTTGAAACTGCATTAAAAAGCTGTCGCGGGTGGGGCCTCCGTCGGTACGAAGCGCATGAAGGTCAACACCTGCCCTCTGGGCTGCTTTTACCACATCAGTAATCTGGTAGGCAATACACTCCTCAGCCGCACGGACAATATGTGCTTTTCCCGTTGTGCGAGACATTCCGCAAATCATGGCTCTGGCCTCGCTGTTCCAATAAGGAGCTCCAAGTCCGCTGTAGGCCGGCACCAAATAAACACCGCCCGTGTCAGGTACGCTTCTGGCAAGGCTTTCTGCTTCTCTGGCACTGCTAATAATCCCCAAACTGTCCTTCAGCCAGCTGATGACCGCGCCGGTATAATTAATATTGCCCTCCAGCACATAATCTACTCGTCCGCCTATGCCCCAGGCAAGGCTGGTAACCAGCGTATTATCACAAACAGCCCTTGAACCCGTGTTTATCATCACCGATGAGCCTGTTCCGTAGGTTGCTTTTCCATGACCGGCAGTTATGCAGCCCTGTGCGAACAACGCAGCGTGGCTGTCGCCCATCACGCCCCGCACGGGTATAGGCTTCTCAAATGCGCCTTCAAAGGTGCTTTCGCCGAAATAACCGTCACTGGGGCATACCTGAGGCAGAATTTCATAGGGAACGCCGAACCATTGGCACAACTCTTCATCCCATTTTAAAGTGTGAATATTAAACAACTGGGTGCGGCTTGCGTTGCTGTAATCGGTCGCATGATTGCCCGTCAGCCTGTAAAGCAGCCAGGCGTCCATGGTTCCTGCTAAAAGTTGCTTATTTTCATAAGCCTTTCGAGCTTCAGGAACATTGTCCATTAACCAGCCAAACTTTGCTGCTGTAAAATAAGGTGACAGCCTGAGCCCCGTCTTATCCTTGACAGCAGTTCCATGTCCTTTGGCCTCAATGCTTTCACACAGCGCGGCGCCTCGGGCGCATTGCCATACTATGGCGTTGTATATGGGCTTACCGTCCCTGGTCCACATAATTCCTGTTTCACGCTGATTACTGATACCTGCCGCAACAACAGCATCTTGCGGTACATTATTTTCTGCAAGCAGCTGCTTTACTGTGAGAATGGTATTTTGGTAGATTTCCTGTCCGTCGTGTTCTACCCATCCGTGCTCGTTAACGATCTGCCGGTGTACAGTATCATAGCGTGCTACAAGAGCACCCAACCTGTCAAACAGCAGCGCTTTAGTCCCGGAGGTGCTTTGGTCAATGGCCAGCACATATTTTTGCGCATTCACAGTGTATGCCGCCCTTCGTTTTAATAAATTTTTGAATAATTTTAGTAAAATTTTATCATCAATTATTTAAAAGGTCAATAGAACTTTTATATTGCAATACTCTATAATTAACCTTAATATCTTCTTATGTGAATAATAATAAGCTTTTCCATGCAAACTCTATTTTACTAAACTATTATTGCTTTTATGCGGCAATTCGTGTATTGTTAAATCATATCAAATAGAACCAATGTTTAGGGAGGGGTAATGTGTCTGTTGTAAAGGATGTCGCCCGCAAGGCGGGCGTATCGCCAAGCACTGTCTCGCTTGTTCTCAATAACAAGCCCGGTATCAGCAGTTCCACTCGTCAGCGCGTCTTTCAGGCCATGGCCGAGCTCGGATATCAGGATTATACGCCAAATCGCGGCACTAAAAATATGCAGCGTTCCATTCAGTTTATACTCTATAAAAAGCATGGCCACGTGGTAGCCGACACCCCGTTTTTCTCAAGCGTTCTTGAGGGCGTGGAGGCTCAGGTGAAAAAACATGGCTTCAGCTTGCTTATTACCTATATAAACGCCGCACATGGCGTTCGTGAGCCGCTTCAGCAAATTATGGACAGCGCATGCTCCGGTATTATTCTGCTGGCTACCGAAATGACCCACAACGATCTCCTTCCATTCACCCGCACAGGCATACCCCTGGTGGTTTTGGACAGCTATTTCGAAGAGATTACAGTGGACAGTGTGGTTATTAATAACAGGCAGGGTTCCTTCCTTGCAACTCGTAATTTATATGAAAACGGCCACACTGAAATAGGTTACCTCAAAAGTAAAGTCGCTATTAATAATTTCTACGAGCGCAAGGACGGCTATAAAAAGGCTCTTAAATCCTGCAAACTGCCATATAACACCGAATACATTTTTGAATTGGGCGCTTCCGTAGAAACGGCCTACACGGACATGAAGGAGCTCCTCAGTGTTAAAAGAAAGCTTCCTACAGCCTTTTTCGCGGACAATGACGTTATCGCCGTAGGAGCCATGCGGGCTCTGAGGGAAGCCGGTGTACGGGTTCCCCAGGATGTTTCTGTAGTGGGCTTTGACGATATACCCATGTGTGAAATGTTGGATGTTCCTCTAACCACGATTCGTGTTCCCAAGCGGCACATCGGCATGCTGGCGGTGGACAGATTGGTAGAAATTATCTGCAACGACACAGACGTACGGGTTAAGATTGAGGTTCGCACTGAAATTGTAGAACGAAGCAGCGTTCTTAACCGCAATGTTTAAATTCTTAAACGTGAATCACATCGTTTAATATAAACGGAAGTTATTAAAGAAGGGGCATGTGCCCCTTCTTTTTGCTTATCTTTCCAGCAAATCCATACACGCAACATGCTTTGTTTTAACAATGCCGCAAAGGCGGAATAATTTTATCGCTTTTGTGGCACTTTTTAATATGAAATAAGAAGTTTTCCGGACGGGACCGGTCGCAAGCCTTAGCTTGCTGCTCGCCCATGCATCCCGGGCTGGTCGCAAGCCTTAGCTTGCTGCTCGCCCATGCATCCTGGAATAACGACTTAGGAATATTGGCTGCATTTAACACGTTTGGGTAACATTATTTACTGCTGCAGATGGAGGAGATATATTTGAAAACGTTACTAAACTTTGATTAAACTGTTTTAAATAAAACAATAAAACAAACGACTAAATTTTATTAAAATCTCTTGCGTTATTTATAAATCTGTCCTATAATGAGAGCAGTCGAAAAAGCAAGTTGTACAAAACATCATACTAATGTATACGATTTTTATCCATAATCACAAATGCAGCAGTGTTTTTCGTGTTCTCCCGCAGTTCGTAACTTGCTACGAGCTGCAAATTAAGCCACTCGGCTTAATAAACCTGGTTAAGTCTCTTACAAAAATATTATATAAGGAGAGAATAACATGAAAAAGGTACTGGCACTTATGACCACCGCCGCTTTAGCAATTTCTGTTTTAGCCGGATGCGGTGGCACAACAACCTCAC
>JAFADM010000336.1 GCA_023424865.1 Bacillota bacterium
GCGGAGAGCTCTCCGCAGTAGTCATGGCCGTCCACATGGCCGTGGATATCAATAAAGCCGGGAGCTACAACAAGCCCGCCGGCATCAATGACAACCTTACCGTCCACGGGCTCCTTGCCCTTATAAACGATCTTTCCGTCTTTAATTCCTATATTTTCAACAATCAGGCTATTGGCCTCAGGATCAGCCACAAGCCCGCCCTGAATGACACTGTCGTACATGAACCTTTCCCTCCGGGATGTTATTCTTACTATTATACCATCCCGGCGGTTACCGGGGGAACGGTTTACCAAATTCAACATCAGGTTACCGCTCCCCCCCTCATCTATGTTAAAGGGAACCCTTTACCGGAGTACCAGCACAACAGCCTTTCCGCCGTTGGCAGAGGGTCTGTCAAGGTAGACCCCGATGGACCGGTATAGGGCATCCCTGGTTAAATCACTTATTTTTAGGGTTTGAACACTTCCGCTGTCACTTGCCCGATACACTGCCGCATCCTTATGGAAGCTGTATACGGTGCCGTTTATCCGAATTCTGGATGCATCTACAGCCTCAATTAAGGTCCCTGCAGCTGCAGGCTGGAGAGAATAATCCAGTGACACCGGCTGAGTTCCGTTCATCCTCACACGCACCACACTGTTGAGGTTTACATTGAAATTAGCCCCGGATAGTGTGTAGGTTTGACCCTCTATAAGAAGGGTAAGCATATCGGAGGTTCCGGCTGTTCCGGCAAGACTGCTGCGAATGCCGGTAACATAGGCGTAACGGATGTTTTCGCCCAGGGCATCATCCACTAAAAGCACATCCACATCCTGAAAATCACCGGTTCTGCGAATGTATTTAACTCTTCCCTCCTCCAGTGTTCCGGAGGACAAATCGGAGAATTTCAGCACGGAAGCCTGTATTTCCGAGGTGTAGGTGTTGGTGATATTGAATATAACGGCGTCCATGGCCACATAAGATTCGTTGAGCTTTCTTTCTGCCGGCGTTATCCGGTAGCTGTCCCTTGTGTTTCCGTCCAGCTTGGTGAGCTTTACGGTATCATAATCCTTGCCTTTTAAAACCACCTCATAAAGTGCAAGGGAACCTCTGTAAAGGGTGGTAATGCCTCCGTCCAGCAAATAGGTGGCTTTGGCACCGTCTGCATGGAGAAGGGTGACATAATCATAGGCTTTGCCGTAATCCGACGCATCCTCCGACTTTTTCGTATAGGTTTCCAGAACAAGTACATAGTTTCCGTTATCGGAGCTTTTGGAGGAAACAATATCCACCGCGCTTCCGTCGCTGCCTAAAAGAATTTTCACCGTATCCCCCGTTTCTATACCTTCCGACGCCGTCAGCTTGCTTACAGGAAAGCTGCTTGCCAGCTCATAGGACTTGCCGTCCACCTCCACGGATTTGGGGGAGATTTTGCTGGGCTGAATGGATGTTACCGTACCGGATACCGCATTGTTGTAAACCAGCACATAACCATACCGGCCCCACAGGTCCGTCACCTCGTAAACTACGTCGTCGGACTCAATTTGATTTGGGTCGATGGATTTTCCGCCTCTGTCAATCGCTTTGCCGCCAAAGCGGGCAGCAAGGCTTTTGCCTTGTTCGTCGCCGGAAATCACCACAGGATCTGAGTAAAGCGGATCAAAGAGCACGCCATAGGCGGTACCGTCCCTGTTTTTCCCCAAGACCAGAGAGGAATTGGCCTTGATTCCTCCCATAACATCACTGTAGGAGGCCGTTTTGCCGCCATAATAATAAGTGGCGTCGGAAGGAAGTGTCAGGCTTGTGCCGTCATTGGAAATAACCTTTCCGGATGCGGCCTTGCTCAGGGAGATCTCGGTTACCGCAAGACCCATAAGAGCCATTTTGACTATTTGTCCTTCTTCGATTCGCAGCATATACTTCTTGCCTGCTTCAGGAGCGGAAAGTGCATCGGTGAAATAAAACTCGCCCTTTTCCGTAAGGATTCTGCGGTAGGAAAGATCAGGATGCGTTACATTATTCTCCAATACGGTTACGCTTTTATAATTGGCCAGAGTATCGATATAAGGCCTTGTATCCCCCTTGGGCTTTGTTTCATAAACCCGCTCCAGTAAAAGGGCGGTTTGGCCTCTTGAAAGTGCCTTTGCCGGTGTATAGCTTATTCCGTCCAGTATATCCAGGTTTTCAAGAAGTGTAATGTAATTGCCCGGATAGGAACCGGAAAGACTGCTCTCGTCATATCCCAGAAGCTTCCCCATAATTACCGCGGCCTGGGTAAAGCTCACAGTCTGGGACGGATGAAACTTGCCGTCGGCCAGAGCCGTCATATAGCCCAGCTTCACTGCAGCATTGACATGGCCGTTGGAAAACCGGCTTGACGGAACATCGGAATAAAGAGTTGTGTTTTTATAAAGCTTGGCCGCTTCATCCTGGCCGGTTGCCTTTATAAGCACAATGGCCAGTTCTTCCCTTGTTATGCTCCTGTCCGTATCCATAGCTTGTGCAGAGGTTGGCGTAAAAACGCCCAAATCCATCATGCGCCTCAGACTATCCGTATAAAGGGTTTTTTCTGTTGATTGTGCCGATACCTGGGTTTGGCTCTGCCCACTTTCCTGGGTTCCGCCAAGAACCTTTACGCCGCCAAAGACGATTCCCGCCGACAAGGACACAGCCAGAACAAGGCTGGTTAAAAACCGTACAGGCTTTTTGCCGAAGGGACGGAATGCTTTTCGTTTCATAGGTATATACCTCTCTTTCATGTTGCTGTAAGTCCTTCCTGTCTGTCAGTAGCTTATAGCCATAAGCGTCAAAGAAATAAATTGTTCCGTCGACGCTTCTTTTCAATTGAATTGCGGGCATAGCCCGCTTAGATTGCGGACATAGCCCGCTTAGGTTGTGTGCATAGCCCGCTTAGGTTGCGGGCATAGCTCGCTTAGATTGCGGGCATAGCCCGCTTTAGTCATAGCGCAAAGCATCGATAGGATTTAGCTTTGCGGCCTTATTGGCGGGAAGAAACCCGAACAGAACACCTATTGCCAGTGACACACCTGCCGCCAGTACTATGGCACTTACCGAGGGAGTGGCAGTCATGCCGACCAGGTTTCCTGCGGCCACTGCTCCAATTGCTCCCAGGCCAATCCCTACCGCTCCGCCCATAAGGCTTGTGGTGGCCGCCTCAATGACGAATTGGGCCATAATATCCCGTCTCTTGGCTCCCACCGATTTACGGATGCCGATTTCCCTGGTCCGCTCCGTTACTGAAACCAGCATAATGTTCATAATACCGATACCGCCAACCAAAAGGGAAATGCCCGCAATGGCCGACAGCACTGCGACAAAGGTGCCGGTGAGGGTGGATAGCTCCTTTAAAAGCTCCGTCATGCTTAAAATATTATAAGCGTCGGAATCGCCGTAGGCTTTGTAGAGCCTGTTCTGTATGGCGTTTTTAGCATTCAGCACCGTATCCTCGCTTACCGCGCTGAAGGAATAGCTGACAGGCTCTCCCATAGTGGAAAGCTTTGCACCGTTGGTATAGGGTATAAACACGGCATCATCACCACTGCCCTCCTCGCTCTCGGCATCCTCTGCAAGGACACCCACAACGGTGTATTCATAGCCATTGATTTTCAGAACGTTTCCAATGGCCCCCTGGGGAAAATAGGTTTTCTCCAAGTAGCTTCCCACAACACATACATTCTGACGCCTTAAGACATCAATGTATTGAATAAACCGCCCCTTATCCACCTCCAGCTTGCGAATGATGCCGTAATCCTCACTCACTCCTGTTACAGAGGTGGAGGAAAGCGTCTCATTGCCATATTTCAAGCTTGCCCTTACGCCGACGGTAGGCGAGACAGCCAGAATGGAATCCCTGTTATCCTGGGCAAGCTCATACAGCTCCTCTGCTGTAATGCTTCTGGAAGAGCCTCGGCCGGTAAGAGTAACATTGATAAGATTGGTGCCCATGCTGGCAAAGCTGTCGGTCATCATGGCTGTCATGCCGTTACCTAAACTCAAAATAATAATAACCGCAGCAACACCGATAATAATGCCCAGCATGGTGAGAAATGCCCGCACCTTGCTGGCCATAATGCTTTTTATAGCCAGCATGAAGCTTTGCCTGAAGCTCATTCCTCATTCCTCCCGTCCTCCGCCTCAACAACGGCATTTTTTACTCCGGAAGGTCCGTCATACACCACTTTTCCATCCTCCAGCCTCACTACCCGCCTGGCTGTGTTGGCAATGGCATTGTCATGAGTAATTAAAACGATGGTATTACCGTCCCGATTCAGCTCCTGAAGAAATTTCAGCACATCACGGCCCGTTTTGGAGTCCAGCGCGCCGGTGGGCTCATCGGCAAGTATAATGGAAGGCTGGCCTGCCAGAGCCCTTGCTATGGATACCCTTTGCTGCTGGCCGCCGGAAAGCTGGGAAGGACGGTTTTTAGCCTTTTCTATAAGACCCACCCGTTTAAGAGCCATTTCTGCCAGCGATCTTCGATCTGAAGCGCTTCTGCCGCTGTAAAGAAGGGGCAGCTCCACATTTTCAATAACGTTGAGCTTGGGAATGAGATTGTACTGCTGAAAGATAAAGCCCAGCATATTGTTCCGGACATCCGCCAGTTCGTCCTCTTCCATGGTGCTTACATCCACTCCGTTTAAAAAGTATTGGCCCGTGGTGGGCACATCCAGGCAGCCGATGATATTCATGCAGGTTGATTTGCCCGATCCGGACTGGCCCACAATAGCCACGAACTCGCCTTTTTGAATCGATATGCTGATGCCGTCCATGGCCCTTACTTCCGTATCTCCCATAGTGTATATTTTGTAAATTTCCTTAAGCTCAATCATTTCCCGGGCCTCCCATGTTGTTCATACCGCCCTGGGCGCCGCCCCGGTTATCTATAAAGTACATACCGGTAGTTGCATTTCCCATGACGGAGGGATAGGCTACCACATCCCCTTCGTTAAGCCCGCTTATTATTTCTATATAATCGTCATCGTTCACACCCAGCTCAACCTCAACGGAGGTGTACGCCCCCTCAGCTTCGGAAGAGGATTTGTCCACCAGTTGAACCGTATTTCCGCGGCTTACCGCATTGACCGGTACTGTGAGCACATTCTCACGCTTTTCACAGATAATGGAGGCTGTAACATTCATACCTGGCATGAGCTCGTCAGGCTTTTCTATGACAATGGTCACGGGATAGGAGGTAACTCCGTTGACAGAGGTTCCGTTTATATTGATTTTGCTCACATAGCCTGTAAAGGTTTTCTTGGGAAGGGCATCCGCCGTAATGGAAACCTCCTGCCCTACAGAAATGGAAGCAATATCCAATTCATCAATATTCATGGCAAATTCCAGGCTGGACATGTCGAAAATAACAGCCAGAGCTTTATTTGCCGAGGTGGCATCAATGGTATCCCCTGCCTTGAAATTCTTTTCGATTACGGTTCCGTTTATAGGTGAGGTAATGGTGTAATCCTCCAATTGGTTATAGGCACTGTCCAGCGACAGGCGGGCGTCCCGGAGAGACAACTCGTTGCTTCTGACCATATTGGAAAGGCTATCACCTGAAAGCACTGCCAGGGTTTCATTCCTTGCAACCCGGTCACCTTCCTTAACGGCCAGCACGCCTATTTCTCCCGAGGCTTCAGCTAACACGGTTCTGGAAAAGGAGTAGCTGAAGGTTCCCTCTCCCTGGCTTCCCACTTCCTTCCAGCCGGCAGATGCCGTTGAGGCTTCGGTAAGGGTTCCCGGGTTCCTTACACGTATTTTCACCTTGCGAACCAGGCTGTTGCCCTCGCCAGCCTCATTCCGGGCGCTGACACTGTCAATGGTCCCGTGAAGGGTTTCCAGGGTATTTTTAAGAATTACCTCCGCCGCATCCCCCATCTTCATGCCTGAAGCATCGGCGGAGCTGAAATAAACAGTGAGAACCATTTGTGACGAATCCACAATATCCATGAGCCTGGTTCCGATTTGCACCGAATCTCCCTGTTCCACATAAAGGCTTTTTACATCGCCTTCACCCGGTGACTTCACCTCCTGCTTATCAAGCTCCTTGAGGCTGTCATCATAGCTGTTCTGTGCTCTTTCAAGTGCAAGCTCGGCTCTGTTGACGCTGTTTTCCACATCACTGGCATCAACCTTGTAAAGTAGATCGCCCTTTTTTAACACATCCCCTTCTTCAAAAGGGGCCTCAAGCACTTCTCCTTTAACCAGGGATGCAACCTGATAGGAATTGGCAGGTCTGACGGTTCCTGTCCCTTTTAAAACCACCGTTATATCCCTATAGGCCACAGTTGCTTCCTCATAAGCCGTGCTTGCTCTTACGGCACCTCTGCCGGGCAGTAAGCGTCCGACTGCAAACAGAAGCACCACAACTGCAAGAACAATCATCCAAAGCTTTATCTTCTTTTTCTTTTTTCTCGGTCCGGTGGGAGTTCCGCTGTTATCACCCCCAGATTGCTTTTTTACAGGTACAGGAATGACAACACCGAGTTTCTTGTTTTTTTCTTCGTTCATGTAAGCGTTCCTTTCCTTGTTGTTCTCACTGCAGACTATTGAAAGACTTTTACATATACAGGTATTTTTTTAGCTGCATTGTCCGAAAAAGAGTCCTTACTATATGAACTTATTTGAACCACTTTTTGTCTGATTCTATTTTCTTTTTGTTATTTTACCTATTTCATCACCCCTTTCAATACGGGTTTATTCACATTAGTACACTTTACCGAACCCGCTTTCCCCTTAGTCATAGCGAAGAGCATCAATGGGATTGAGAAAGGCTGCCTTTCGTGCCGGAAGGTAACCAAACAGAATACCTATACCGGCAGATACTCCGAAAGCCATAATAACCGACCAGGTGGAAGGGGTTATGGACAAGTCGACGGCCATCATCAAAGACAGAATCATGGTTCCTGCGGAAGACAGCAGATAGCCTATCAATATGCCAATCGTGCCGCCGATAGCGCTTGTTGTACCCGCCTCAATGACAAACTGAAGCAGGATATTCCGGCGCTTGGCCCCCAGGGCTTTTCGTATTCCAATTTCCCGGGTGCGTTCGGAAACGGAAACCAGCATAATGTTCATGATGCCGATGCCTCCCACAAGGAGGGAAATCCCGGCAATGACGGCTAAAACCGTAACAACAATATTGAGCATGCTTGTCATGGTGCTGAGCATTTCGGACAGGCTCATTATGTTATAGGCATCCGTGCTGCCGAAGGCGTTGTACAATACGGTGTTTACCGCATCCTTGGATTCCTGTACTCTATCCTCCGACACCATGGCAAAGGAATAGCTTGTGATGTTTCCTGTGCCCATAAGCTTGGCCGCCGTTGTATACGGCAGATAGACATAGTCGTCGCTGCTTCCTGCCGTACTGTCGGAGGCTTCGTTCACCACGCCTACAATTTTGTAAAAATCGCCGTTAATTTTAAGTGTCTGGCCCAGGGCATTGCCGGAGAACCATTCCCTGGCGATGTAGCTGCCCACGGCGCATACCTTGCTTCGGCTCAGATTATCTCCGTAGCCGATGAAGCGGCCGGATGCCAGGGTGTACTTTTTCATTTCAAGATAATCCTCGCCGATACCGGTGACGCTTGTGTCCTCAAGCTCTTCCGTTCCCAGCTTCACCACGGCCGACACGTTAACCGTGGGCGACATGGCGGAAAACAATTCCGTATTGTCATCCGAGATGGCATACATATCCTCAGTGGATACGCTTCGCGTGCTCCCGCGGCCTGTTACCGTAACGGTCAAAAGATTGGTCCCCATGCTTTGAAAGCTGTCGGTCATATAGTTTTCCATGCCGTTTCCAAGACCTACTATAACAATAACGGCAGCAACGCCGATGATAATCCCTAGCATGGTCAAAAAGGAGCGGGCCTTGCTGCTCAGGATACTTTTAATGGCAAGCTTGAAGGTGCGGGTCAATTTCATAATGACATCGCCCCCTTAAGGGAATCCGGCACATCTTCCCCGTGGGAAAGAGTAAGATCCTCTACAACCCGGCCGTCCTGAAGGCGGATGATTCTTTGAGCCTGTTCGGCAATGGCATTGTCATGGGTAATGAGGACAATGGTGTTTCCGTCTCTGTGGAGCTCTTTTAACAGCTCAAGAACTTCTTTTCCCGTTTTTGAATCCAGGGCTCCCGTGGGCTCGTCCGCCAGAATAACCGACGGCTCGCCCGCAAGCGCCCGGGCAATGGACACCCGCTGCTGCTGGCCGCCGGAAAGCTGGTTGGGACGGCTTTTTACTTTATCTAAAAGGCCTACCCGCTCCAGAGATTTGAGAGCCCTCCTGCGCATTTCGCCGTTGGAAATACCGGCATAGAACATGCTGAGCTCCACATTTTCCAGGACGCTGAGCTTGGGCAGAAGGTTGTATTGCTGAAAAATGAAGCCCACCATCCGGTTTCGAATAACCGCAAGCTCATTATCATTCATTTTGCCAACATCCTTGCCGTTGAGAAAATACGCCCCGCGGGTGGGTACGTCCAGGCAGCCGATGATATTCATGCAGGTGGATTTTCCCGAACCGGACTGGCCTACAATGGCGACAAACTCTCCCTTATCTATTTTAAAGGATATATCATCCGCGGCCCGGACAATGGTATCGCCCATTTCATAGTATTTGGAAAGATTTTTAAATTCAATGAGGGACATCCTTACCAACCTCCTCCGATTCCGCCGGGACTGCCGCCCTGAAAGCCGCTGCCGCCTTCACCCCTGCCTGTGGAAGGCCCAAAGCCGGACTGGGAGGTGGAAGGAATAACCTCATTCATGACGGCAATAATATCCTCCGCCCGGAGCCCGTCTATAATCTCAATGTATTCCCCGTCGCTGATACCCGGTGTAACCTCCACGTAGGCAAATCCCTGGGGAGCGCCAGTCTCCCCCTCAGCCTGACCGGCAGCGGCATCGGTTTTGACAAGGACACGGTTGCCTCTTGACAGCGCCTTTACCGGTATGGCAACAACGCCGGTTTTGGAAGAAACGGTGATATTGGCCTGTACGTTCATGCCCGGAAGCAAGCCCTCGGTTTCGTCTATACGAATGGTAACGGGATAGGAAGTAACCCCATTGGCGGTGGTTCCATTGATATTCACCTTGGTCACACTGCCCTCATAAACCTTGTCCGGAAGGGCTTCCACCGTTACATTAACCTTCTGGCCCACCTGAACCTGGGATATATCAAGCTCATCCACATTGAGGGTCATGGTGAGATAGGAAAGGTCGAATATGGTGCAGAGCGCCTTACCCGCCTCAAGAGTATCGCCCTCCTTGTAGTTCTTTTCAATGATGGTACCGGCAATGGGCGATTTGATTGTGTAGTCCTGGAGCTGGTCGTATTTATTTTGCAGGGACAGCTCGGCATCACGCAGCTGGCCTGCGCTGTTAGCCGCATCGTTTTCCAGGGTGTCACTTGAAAGAGTGACGACGACCTGGTTCTTTTGCACCTTTTCTCCCTCTTTGGCATTAAGGGCGGACACCTCACCCGAAACAGCGGCTGTCACAGTACCTTCACCCTTATAGGAAAAGGTGCCGCTCCCATTACTTCCAATTTCTCCCACAATAGCGGATGCCGATTCACCGGCGGCTATTCCCCCTGGATTGGACACATCGACGGTTACCTGCCGTACAAGCACATTTCCGTCCAGGCGTTCCACCACGGAGCTGATTTTTGATACGGTTCCGTTGAGTATCTCCAGTGAGCTGTCCAGAATTACCTGAGCGCTTTGTCCCACAGTAAAGCCTGAAGCAGCTTCGCCGCCAAAGGGAACCACAAGGCTCATTACGGCGCTGTTTCTTATTCTGGCAAGGGTTTGCCCTGCCGTTACCCTGTCACCGGTTTCAACAAGCAGCTCAATGATTTCTCCTGTTTCGTCGGCCTTCACCTTCAGATCCTCCAGGGTTTTCATCTTCTGCTCATAGCTGCGATTGCTTTGAGAGAGGGAAAGCTCGGCCTGCTCAATACTTGTGGCCACATTGGAGCTCTCAACCTCATAAAGAATCGTGTCCTTTTCAACAATCGTCCCCTCCTCAAACGGAGCCTGGAGGATATCCCCCGATATGAGGGTTGTAACGGTGTAGGAATCGGCAGGCTTAAGGCTGCCCGTTCCGCTGAGGCTTAATAGGATATCCCGTGTTCCCACCGTATAATCGCTGTGACTGCCGCTGGCCTGAACAGCTCTTCCTGCACCGGCTCTGAGCATGTTAAATCCAACAGCCCCAATAAGAACAATGGCAATAACGGAAATAATAATTCCGTTTCTTCTTTTTTTCTTTTTTATTGTGGCATGACCGCCCTGTCCTGTTTCAATAAGTTCCCCTCTTACCCCGTCGGAACCTTCCGTCCCGGACGAGCTATTTCTGCTGTTTTTATTACGTAGCATATGAAAACCTCCTCGTATTCCATAAGCAGATAATAAATGACAATTGTAAACTCACTTTAAACTGAGTTCATATAAAAGTCTTATGATGGATTCAGTTAAAAGACGAACAGTCTGAAATCATTGCGTTATAGCGGCCTCGTCTTTTAGAATATAACCCCGGACCCCAGCTTATGGATCTTCAATTCTTAATTGGACTTAATTAAGGCTCACGGTTGGCTTTAGGTGTATGAACAAGTGGAAAATGGTATACTGAAAAAAGAGGTAAAGAGGTGCGGTATGTTTACTGTTTTGGTTGCAGAAGATGATACGCGGCTCCGGCAGTTATTTTGTGCGGTGCTTGAGAGAAGCGGGTACAGCGCTGTTCCCGCCAAAGATGGGAAGGAAGCCCTGGATATTCTGGATAAAGGCTACATCGATCTGATAGTATCCGATATAATGATGCCTCACATTGACGGTTATGAGCTGACAAAGTCCCTTCGGGATGCAGGCTATATACTTCCCATACTCATGGTTACCGCCAGAGAGCAGTTTGATGATAAGCAAAAAGGGTTTCTGGCTGGAACAGACGACTATATGGTAAAGCCTATCGACGTCAACGAGATGGTTCTTCGTGTTGGAGCACTTCTTCGCCGATCCAAAATTGCCAATGAGCACAAAATCATTTGGGGCGGAACGGTTCTCGATTACGATACACTCACCGTCACCTCCGAAGACGATCGTGTCCTTCTTCCTCAAAAGGAGTTTTATGTTCTTTTTAAGCTCCTCTCCTACCCAAATAAAATTTTCACCCGCCAGCAGATCATGGATGAAATATGGGGGATGGATTCCGAATCCGACGAACGAACCGTGGATGTTCATGTCAACCGTCTGAGGGAAAAGTTTAAAAGCAGCCGGGATTTTGAGATTGTCACGGTAAGAGGATTAGGGTATAAGGCGGTGAAGCATGGATAAACGGCATGGAATCGGTATCGGGCCAATCTTTGTACTTGTCACTTTCGGTATTATGTTCTTTTCTGTGTTGCTGATAGGCTTTTGCGCATCCCTCCTGCTTCATTTCGGCAAGTTGGATTTCAAAGGCCCCAACCCCCACTACCCCTTAATGATTTTCCTGCTTCTGAGTGTCCTTATCGGTACAGGGACCTCCTTCATCGTAAGCCGCATGATTCTCAGGCCTATTCTTAAAATAAGTGAAAAAACCAAGCAGGTTGCCACGGGTGATTTTACAGTAAAGCTCAGCGAAAGGCATAACGTACGGGAATTAAGTGAGTTTTCACAAAATTTTAACGTTATGGTAAAAGAATTGGCAAGCATCGAAACACTGCGTTCGGATTTTGTGGTTAATGTCTCCCATGAATTTAAAACGCCCATCGCCTCAATTGAGGGCTACGCGACCCTTTTGCAGGATGAAACACTCTCCGCCGGGGAACGCAGGGAGTATGCCAAAATGATTATCGACAGCTCAAAGCAGCTGTCCTCACTGACAGGCAATATACTCAGGCTTTCCAAGCTTGAAAACCAGGAAAGCATTGCCGAAAAGGAACTCTTTCGCCTGGATGAGCAAATACGGCAGGCTATTCTTATACTGGAGCCCCAATGGACGGATAAGGAGCTGTTTCTTGATATTATTCTTGAAAAGGCTGAATACTGGGGCAATTCACAGCTCATGCTCCAGGTCTGGCTGAATATTATTGGGAATGCCGTCAAATTTACACCTCCAAAGGGTGAGATAACCGTCTTGCTTACGAAAATCGGCAGTACTATCTGCGTTACGGTTACCGATAACGGTATTGGCATGCCGGAAGAGGTGCAGCGCCATATATTTGACAAGTTCTACCAGGGGGATTCGGCCCGAGCGGAAGGCGGCAACGGACTAGGGCTTGCCCTGGCAAAGCGCATTGTGAGCTTAAGCGACGGGGAAATTGAGGTTCAAAGCAAGCCGGGGGCCGGCTCCACCTTTAAAATATTTCTTAAGGCATAAGAAAAAATGACGTACACTTTTTAACAGTTGTACGTCATTTTTAAATATCAATCAGCCACTTTGTACCCTAATGGGAACCCAATTAATAAACTCCCAAGGGCTCTTTTTTATGAAGCGGCATCCGTTTTCGACTGTAATGCTTTGAGATACGCTTTATATTACCGCATATTCCCCATCTTCGGCATGAACCAGAGCGTTTTTTGCACCTGACGGTCCGTCATATACCACCTTGCCATCCTCCAGGCGTATGATGCGCCTGGCGGTGTTGGCAATAGCGTTGTCGTGAGTGATAAGAACGATGGTATTGCCATCCTGGTTCAGCTCCTGGAGAAAAAGCAGCACATCCCGGCCTGTCTTGGAATCCAGAGCACCTGTGGGTTCGTCGGCCAGGATAATGGAGGGCTGTCCTGCCAACGCCCTGGCAATGGATACACGCTGCTGCTGGCCGCCGGAGAGCTGAGTGGGCCGGTTTTTGGCTTTTTCCATAAGACCCACTCTTTTCAGTGCTTTTTCTGTCATTGACTTTCTCTCCGCAGCATTTTTTCCGCTGTAAAGCAGGGGCAGCTCCACATTTTCAAACACTGTCAGCCGGGGAATCAGGTTATACTGCTGGAAAACAAAGCCCAGCATTTTATTTCGCACCTCAGCCAGGGCATCGTCCCGCATGGTGCTCACATCCACTCCGTTCAGAAAGTACTGTCCCTTGGTAGGAACGTCCAGACAGCCAATGATGTTCATACAGGTGGATTTACCCGAGCCTGACTGACCCACAATAGCCACAAACTCCCCTTTGTTTATATGAAGGCTTACACCATCCATTGCACGGACTTCTGCGTCGCCCATGGCATAAATTTTATAAATATCCTTTAGCTCAATCATGCAACTCTACCTCCAAAAATACGACAGTTTAACCGTTAGCCTTCCCTTTTTCATCCTTTGTACAGCAAGTTCTCCTGTCAATCAGCGCAGGATAATGGCAATAACCTTGCCGCCGTTGGCTGACGGTCTGTCCAGATAGACACCGATGGAACGGTACAGGGCGCCTTTGGTAAGGTCGCTGATGCTCAGCGTGCTCACAGTACCGCTGTCGCTGACCCGGTAAACCGCCACATCTTCATGGAAGGTATAGACGGTTTCGTTAATGCGTATTCTGGATGCGTCCACCGCATCAATAACCGTGGAGGTCGCCGCAGGCTGCAGGGAATAGTCCAGCCCGGCTACCTGATTGCCGTTCATTCTCACTCTTACAACAGAATTGAGATTTACTCCCAGATTGGCGCCGGAGAGGGTGTAGGTTTGGCCCTCAATCAGAAGTGTAAGCGTATCGGAGGTGCCGCTTGTCTCGCTGTTCAGAGTGCTTTTAATTCCTGTTACAAGGCCAAAGCGGATATTGGTTCCCTTAGCGTCGTCCACTAACAGAATATCCACATCCTGGAAGTCTCCCATTCGGCGGACATATTTTACCCGGCCTGCTTCCAGGGTCCCTGAAGGGATATCCGAGAACCGGATAACAGTGGCCTGAATTTCGCTGCTGTAGGTATTGGTGATGTTAAAGACGACAGCGTCGCTTGCCACATAGGATTCGTTAAGCTTTCTGTCGGACTGGCTCACCCGGTAGCTGTCGCTTGTATTATTATCAACCTTGGTAAGCTTTACGGTATCATAATCGGTTCCCTTTGTTACCGTATCGTAAAGCACCAGGGAGCCCCTGTAAAGGCTTGTAAGGCTTCCGTATAAATAATAGGTGGCCTTGGCTCCGTCAACATGAAGAAGCGTCACATAATTGTAGGCTGTTCCGTAGTCGGAGGCTTCCTCGGAGTTTTTGCTGAAGACCTGAAGCACCAGGGCATAGTTTCCGTAATCGGAGGTTTTGGAGGATACGATATCCACAGCCGTACCGTCGCTTCCAAGAATAACCTTTACCGTATCCCCCGCTTCAATTCCCCCGCTGGCAGTCAGCTTGGAAATGGGAAAGCGGCTGTCCAAAACATAATTATTGCCGTCAATATCCAGGGATTTGGGTGAAATCTTATTGGGCAGGATAGCGGTTACCGAGCCGGACACGGCATCATTGTACACCAGAACATAACCGTAGCCGCCCCACAAATCCGTTACCTCATAAACCACGTCGTCGGACTCTATTTGGGAGGCGTCAATGGTTTTGCCCCCCCTGTCGATGGCCTTTCCCGCATAACGCACGGCAAGCTGGGTGTCGGAGTAATCCCCTGTAATAATGGACGGCTCCGAATAAAGAGGATCAAATAAAACGGCGTAGGAAGAGCCGTCGCGGTTCTTGCCCTGAACCAGCGAAGCGTTGGCCTTAATGGCGCTAAGCACCTCGCTGTAGGTGGCGGCTTTACCTAAGTAATAATAGGTTGTGTCGGAAGGTAGGGTCAAAGCGTTGCCGCTGTTGGTGTAAACCTTACCCGATGTGACGCTTAAAAGAGAGAGCTCCGTAAAGGAGGCGTCTGACAGCGCTAAAGTCACAACCGCGCTGTCCTTCACCCTTGCAATATATTTTTTTCCGGCTTCGGGAACATCAAGAGAAGCAGTTAAATAGAATACGCCCTTATCGGTGAGGATACGGGTTTTGTCCTCCTCAGGGTTTGTCACCGCATTTTCATATATTATAAGGCTTTTATAGACGGAAAGGGTATCCAAAAGGGTCTGAGTGCCGTCCTTGGTTTTAGTGCCGTAAGCTCTGTCGATAAGAAGTGCTGTTTGCCCTCTGGTCAGTGCTTTTGATGCGGAATAGGTTACTCCGTCCAAAATATCCAGATTACTAAGGAGAGTTATATAATTCTGAGGATAGGTTCCTGTAAGGCTGGCTTCGTCATATTTCAGGAGCTTGCCGATGATAATGGCGGCCTGGTTAAAGGTCACTGTTTCCCCAGGGTGAAATTTACCGTCGGCCAGAGCCGTTATATAGCCCAGCTTTACCGCCGCATTGACATAACCGTTGGAAAAGCGGCTTGCGGGGACATCGGAGTACAGGGTGGTATTTTTATAGAGGTTCACCTGATCCTCCTGACCGGCGGCCTTTATAAGGACAATAGCCAGCTCCTCACGGGTAATGCTGCGGCTTAAAGCCATATTCTCGGTTGTGGTGGAGGTAAAGAGGCCCAAATCCATCATGCGCCTCATGCTTTCCTGGTAAAGGGTTGCTTCCGCAGTCTGGGAAACGGTCTGAGCCGTGCTTACCGTATAGCCTGTCAGCAGGCTCAGGGCAAGTATGAGGCTGAGTGCAGCCGTTATTATTTTCTTCATTTTAAAAAATCCTCCTTGAAAAAAGTCGGCGGCTTATTCATGCCGCAGCGCCGCAATGGGGTTGAGGCCGGCTGCTTTGTTGGCGGGAAAAATTCCGAAGACCACCCCGATAAAAAGGGATATGCCAAAGGAAATGAGCATCCAAAGAGGAGAGTAAACCGATTCGGTCACCCCCAGCCTTCCGATAATCCAAATGGCTCCGCAGCCAAGAGCAAGGCCCAAAATTCCGCCCATGCCGGTTACAATGAGTGCTTCAATGAGAAACTGAATCAGTATATTTCTGCGTTTGGCTCCAATGGCCTTTCGTATACCGATTTCACGGGTTCTTTCCGTTACGGATACCAGCATGATATTCATTATGCCGATACCGCCGACCACCAGCGAAATGGCGGCAATACCGCCAAGAACCGTCATCATGGTTCCGGTGACGGAATTGAGGGTTTCAAGCATTTGCTCCGAATTCTGAACCCGGAACATATCCTCGTCTCCATAAATTTCAGTCAGATAAGCCGTGATGTTTTCCATGGCCTCGGTTACAAGTGAAGCGGAGGAAGCCAGGAAGGAATAATTTCTAATCTGAGCGTTACGCATAACCCGCTGTGCGGTGACAATGGGTATGATAATTTGGTCGTCCACAGTACTCTGGGAGCCGCCGTCGGTTTCCTGCAGCACACCCACCACCGTGAAGATTTGATTTTGAAGCTTGATAGTCTGGCCTATGGGGTTTTCCGATTCGAAAAGCTCTTCGGCAATGTAGGTGCCTATTACCGCCACCTTCTGCCGGGTATCGTTGTCTATGTCAAGGATGTAGCGGCCCTGCCCCACATCCTGCTTTGAAATAATCTTGTAATCGGGTGTTGTGCCTCTTACAGTTGTACTCACCGTATTCCGTCCCGCCTTCACCGTATAGGAGGAGGATACCATGGGCGCCATGGCCGCAATGACATCCGTGTTTTCCTCGGAAAAGGTCTGGAGATCGCTTAAGGTTACATCCCGGTTTGTGTTGAAGCCTGTTATGCTTACCGATATAAGTTCTGTTCCAAGCGAGGAGATGCTGTCGGTTATTTGCTTGGTGCTTCCCTGGGCAAAGGCCACCGCAGCAATAACGGCGGCTACGCCGATGATAACGCCCAGCATGGTCAGAAAGGAACGCACCTTATTATTTTTAATGCTTTTAATAGCCATTTTATAGGTTTGCCATATTCCCACTTTGTGATCCTATCCCTTTCTCCTGTCTGCCG